>NZ_JBWGPQ010000003.1:105997-170131 GCF_056331585.1 Thermanaerothrix sp. | reverse complement strand
CTATGGAAGAAGAGGTGCTCACGACCTGGTTGGAGATTGATCTGGGAGCCATTCAACATAACTATCTTCTTTTACAAGCAATCAGCCAACGACCGGTGATGGCCGTCATCAAGGCCAATGCATACGGACATGGAATTAGTGGGGTGGTACCGGCTCTAACGCGAGTTGATGCAACTTGGTGTGGTGTAGCACGGATCGAGGAGGCTCTGGAGGTTCGACGCTTTAGCCGTGAGATCCAAGTACTGGTCTTAGGATATACTCATCCTTTTTGGGTTGGAGAAGCTCTGGCTCAAGATATTTGTTTGACCGTTTTTGATCCTCAAACAGCGGAGGCTTACGCCAAACGAGCCCAGGCTATAGGATGCGAATTGCGTGTGCACGCCAAAGTGGATACTGGGATGGGACGCTTGGGGGTTTTACCGGATGAGGCGGTGGATTTTATCCGCTGGTTGATGACCTTACCCGGACTAAAGGTGGAGGGCCTATATACCCATTTCGCACGGGCCGACGAGAGCAATCCTGCTCCCACTTTAGAACAAATTCGGCGTTTTGATGGAATATTGGAAACACTCACCATCATGAATTTACGTCCGCGGTGGGTTCATGCCAGCAACTCGGCGGCGATTCTTAATTTTCCACAAGCGCGTTATGACTTGGTAAGGGCAGGAATTGCGTTGTATGGTTTACATCCTTCCCCAGAGACGCCTCTCCCCCCTTCGTTCCGGCCAGCCATGGCATTGAAGGCGCGTTTAGTCTCAATTAAAACCTTACCTCCTGGGAGCGGTGTAGGTTATGGTCATCGTTATGTGACACGGAACCACGAACGCATTGGGGTCGTTGCTGCCGGGTATGCGGATGGGATTCGCCGGGTATTGGGGAACGAAGTGCTTATTCACGGCAAAAGGGCTCCAGTGTTGGGCACTCCGTGTATGGATCAGATCATGATCCAGTTAGATGACGTCATTGAGGCTATGCCGGGCGATGAAGTGGTAATTTTTGGCTACCAGGGTGAAAATTCTATCTCAGTGGAAGAAGTGGCCAGGCGGTGGGGAACGATCAATTATGAGGTTGTGACCAATATGATGGCGCGATTACCGCGTATCTATGTTGAATCCAAAGATGAGGAGGTCGGATAATGTCCCCTCGGCTGGAAAGGCGCTGGGAAATCTCTACGCCAGTTCCCCCTGCAGTTGATTCTGCACTCGCCATTTACCCTCCTCTGGTGCGCCAGTTACTTTACAATCGGGGCATTGAGACGCAGGCACAGGCAGAGGCCTTTCTTAGTGGCCAAGTGTTTATAGATGATCCCTGGCTGCTCAAGGACATGGACAGTGCCGTTGACCGTATCTTGTGGGGGATTGATCATGGTGAGCGTATAGTCATCTATGGGGACTATGATGTGGATGGCGTGACGGCCAGTGCTTTGCTCTTTGAGGTGTTAGGATACCTGGGGGCAACAGATGTACGGGTTTATATTCCCAGCCGTTTCGATGAGGGTTACGGCCTGAATACCGCGGCAATTGAGGACCTTGCTGCGAACGGAACCGACCTGGTCATAACGGTGGATTGTGGGCTACGTTCAATTCACGAGGTGGAGGTTGCAAATCGCTTAGGTTTAGACATCGTTATCACTGATCACCATTATCCCAAGTTCGAAATTCCGTCAGCACGAGCAGTAGTTTCACCTAAACGTGCAGATGATCCCTATCCGGAGAAAAACCTGGCGGGAGTGGGGGTGGTATATAAACTAGTGCAGGCACTCCTAATGAAGCGCCAAACTTCAGGTGTTCAGCCTGAGGACTGGTTAGATCTGGTGGCGTTGGGCACGGTGGCCGATGTGGCTCCCCTGGTAGGGGAAAATCGGGTTCTGGTTCAACGAGGATTAACCCGAATGCGCCAAGGGAAACGGCCGGGATTAGTTGCATTGGCACGCGCTGCCGGGTATGATTTAACCCGGGTGGATACGGAAGGTATCGGGTTTATCCTTGGGCCGCGCCTAAACGCTTCCGGACGACTGGAAACGGCCATGGATGCTTATCATTTGTTGGTGGCTGATCAGCCGGAGGTGTGCTCACGGCTAGCGCAAATATTGGATGATCGCAATCGTGAGCGTCAACGCTTGACTCTGGCGATGCAACGTCGTTCTGAAGAAGTGTTGCGTGACCCCCATTCCCGTCATTTATTAGTTGTGTTTGAAGAGGATTTCAATGAAGGGGTTGTGGGCTTGGTGGCCTCGCGCCTAGTCGAAGCGTATTACCGACCGGCAGTGGTGGGAGTGCGAGGGGGAGAGATTTCAAAAGCTTCGTGTCGCAGTATTCCCGAATTTCACATTACCGAAGCCCTGGATCAGTGTGCCGATTTGCTGGATCGCCATGGTGGGCATGCCTTGGCAGCCGGCTTTACAGTGCGCACTGAGAGACTCTCGGCCTTGGTTGAACGCTTGGAAGACATTGCAGAGCGGACATTGCACGAGCGTGAACTTATTCCTAGTTTGCGTGTGGATGTAGAACTGCCACTTTCGGATATTCGCCTGGAAATCCTAACCTATTTACATCGGTTTGAGCCGTTTGGATTGGGCAACCCCGAAGTCACGTTTCTTTCCCGAGGGGTAGAGGTACGTTCGGCGCGCTTGGTGGGCGCGGAAGGCAGACACCTTGCGCTGAAACTGAGTGATGGGCGGTTTATCTTCGATGCCATTGCTTTTAGGCAAGGGGATCGGTTCGCGGAGATTACTCCGCGGATTGACGTGGTTTACACGCTTGGTATTAGCCACTATAACGGTCAAGCAACTTTGCAACTGACCGTGCGCGATTTCAAGCCAACATAAGTTAATCCACAAAGCGGTATTTAATCAAGGCCCAAAGGGCTTCAAACGCATCCCAGGCTTTGATCTTTTTCCCTTCCGAGTAATCACGTGGGTTGAAGTCTATGGGAACTTCGTAAATGCGGATGCGGCGCTTGAGGATTTTGGCCGTGAATTCCGGTTCAAAATCAAAGCGTTGGGCGCGGAGAGGGATATTCTGGATCACCTCGCGCTTGAAGACCTTATATCCGGTTTCCATGTCGCTCAGAATGTTATTGTAGAGAAGGTTGGTGATAAAGGTCAGCAAGCGGTTAGCCACCATATTCCAGAAGAGGATGGGACGGCGCGCTCCGCCGAGAAAGCGTGATCCATAAACTACGTCGGCGATTCCTTCTTCGATGGGGCGTAAAAGTTTGGGATATTCATGTGGATTGTATTCCAGGTCTGCATCTTGGATAATGATGACATCGCCGCAAGCATTTTGGATGCCGGTTCGCACCGCGGCCCCTTTACCTGCGTTGGCAGGGTGTAAGATAACCCGGATGGGGGGGTGGTTCTCTAGTTCTTTGAGGATGTCGCGGGTGCCATCCGTGGAGCCATCGTCAACGATGATAATTTCGTATACCAGACCGGTATCAAGGACGCGCTGAACAATTTGGCGAATGGTTTGGCGTTCGTTATAAACCGGGATAACAACACTGACCTTCATCATTGTGGCATTATATAAGAGGCAAGCCGTTTGCGCAAGATACCCCGTGCTATAATCGAATCACAAACTGCGTTATTCCATTCGTTATGGAGGTTTGGCAAGGATGAACACTCCCACAAAATCAAGCGTCCCCAATAACCCTCCCACGCCTCCATTGGAACCCCCGCCCTTTGTCCCGCCTCCGATTACCCGAATTGAAGAGACCGGGTTGTCGCCGCTGTGGCTACAGGACCTGGTGCTTAAGATTTTCTATTTTCAAGGGTATATGAGCGGCTTTAAGGTGGCCGAAGAGATTGCTTTGCCTTTTACCGGGGTGGTGGATCAGATTTTAGATGCCTTGAAGCGTGAGAAGTGTATCGAGGTGCGCACCTCACAGATGGGATTGGGGGAAGGTGCTTATGTTTATGGGATTACCGGTGTAGGTATTGCAAGGGCCCGGGAAGCGTTGGAACGTAGTCAATATGCCGGTCCAGCGCCGGTGCCGCTGAACGTTTATAATGAGGCCATTCGCAAGCAGAGCCGGGGACGACTTCAAGTAACCAATCGTCTTTTACGTCAGGTGCTTTCTCATTTGGTGCTTTCAGAATCTACCTACCAGCGCATCGGACCAGCGGTCAACTCTGGTACCTCCATTTTTCTCTACGGTCCGCCGGGTAACGGTAAGACCTCGGTAGCGCGCGCGATTGGGGATTTGATCCAGGTGCAGACGATGTATATCCCTTATGCGCTGTATGTGGATGGTCAGGTGATCAAACTTTATGATTCGGTAAATCACCAACGGGTAGCTGAGGAAAACATAGCGCAAGGCACAGGTGCTCTGCGCACCGGGGCGCGCCGAGATCCTCGCTGGGTATTGATCCGCCGCCCGTTTATCGTTACCGGGGGTGAATTGACCCTGGCTGGCCTGGACTTGGTGTTTGATGATACGTTGAAATATTATGAGGCACCCTTCCAGGTCAAGGCGAATGGAGGAATCTTACTCATTGACGACTTCGGACGCCAATTGGTGCGCCCACGTGATTTGTTGAACCGTTGGATTGTGCCGCTTGAGAATCGCATTGACTACATGACCTTACATACTGGCCGCAAATTCGAGATTCCGTTTGATGTTTTGGTCATCTTTTCAACCAATATTCCCCCCAAGGATTTGGTGGATGAGGCGTTCTTGAGGCGATTGCGCCATAAAATTGAGATCCCCGATCCTTCGTATGAGGAATATCGTGAGATTTTCCGCCGTGTCGCAGCCCAAAAAGGGGTTAAGTATAGCGATCAGGGTTTGGCTTATCTGCTGCAGGAGCACTATATAAAGCGAAATCGCAATTTGCGCGCTTCACACCCGCGTGACTTATGTGACCAGATTTTAGATATCTCACGTTATCTAGGAATTGAACCTGAAATGAGCACGGATTTGATTGATCGTGCGGCTGAATCTTATTTTGTCGAGTTGTGACATGCTAGAAGAACTGCCTCAACCGGTTATTTTTGCCCATCGTGGCGCTTCAGCATATGCACCAGAAAACACTCTCGCAGCGTTTCGCTTGGCTGCGGAGCAGGGGGTGGAAGCGATTGAGTTAGATGCTAAATTAACCGCGGATGGCGAGGTGGTCGTCATCCACGATATGACCGTTGATCGCACCACAAATGGCCGTGGCGAAGTGCGGCACTTAAGGCTGGATGAGATAAGACGTCTGGATGCAGGTTCATTTTTCTCGGCGGAGTTTCGGGGAGAGAAGGTTCCTCTACTGCGGGAGGTTTTCGAAGAATTTGGGCGACGTTTGTTCATTAATGTGGAACTTACCAACTATAATGCGCCCTTAGATCCGTTACCAATAAAGGTAGCGCAATTAGTACGCGAATATCGCTTGGAGAATTGGGTGCTTTTCTCATCGTTCAATCCGTGGAATCTGATTCGAATCCACCGCTTGTTACCAGAATGTCCGGTTGCCTTGCTCGCCTTGGAAGGGCGTGCAGGGTGGTTAGCGCGTTCCGATTTTATGCGCTGGGTTTCGCCGTGTATTATTCACCCCTTTCTTGCCGATGTAACTTCTGAAAGCATCACACGGGAACATCGCCGAAAACGGCGGGTGCATGTTTGGACAGTTAATCGAGCTGAGGATTTGGAGACGCTATTTCGGTGGGGGGCAGATGGTGTGTTCACTGATGATCCTGCCCTGGCAATGCAGATCCGTTCACGTGTAAAGACACTGTTATCTGATCAAACAGGTGAAACCATTCCAAAACCATGAGTCGGGTGTCAATCCTAGGGTATTCAGAGGGTCAACCTAAAGCCAGCGGCTGGGGGAAGAGATGGATTTGGCTTCTTGTTTTGTTTGCGATGCTCGGTATTCTTTCCTTCCCTGCACCGAGCCGCGCTCAGGCGCCCTCAAATGAGGCCGAGGCACGGGCACGTGAGCTATTGGCTCAACTCACTCCGGAAGAGAAAATAGGGCAGTTGTTTTTGGTCACATTTCAGGGGCGTGATGTCGGCCCAAATACACCCATTCATACCTTGATCACCCGTTACCACGTGGGCGGGGTGGTGCTCAGTGCGGCCAATGATAACTTTGTTGGGCCGGACGGTACTGTGGCTCAGACAGCGGAACTAATTCGCAATTTGCAACAGGTGGAATGGGAAGCATCACAGACTCCAACCGTTGATCCACGCACCGGGCAATCGGTTCGCTGGGCATACATTCCTTTGCTTATGGGAATATCCCAAGAGGGGGATCTATACCCTAACGATCAAATCTTTAATGGGATGACGCCACTTCCCAGCGCGATGGCCATTGGAGCCACCTGGAAACCTACTTTGGCCGAACAAGTAGGGCAAGTTCTAGGAAAGGAACTTTACGCGTTGGGGTTCAATCTTTACCTTGGCCCCTCTCTTGACGTCTTAGATGTGCCCAACTTAGGCATGAGTGGTGAGGATCTGGGGACGCGCACCTTTGGCGGCGACCCCTACTGGGTGGGAGAAATGGGCAAAGCCTTTATCCGTGGGGTACACGCCGGGAGCAATGGGCGGATCGCAGTGATTGCCAAGCATTTTCCGGGCCAAGGGAGTTCAGACCGTTCGCCCGAAGAAGAGGTGGCAACGGTAAGGAAATCCTTAGAGCAACTTAAACAAATTGAACTGGCACCCTTTTTTGCCGTAACTCAGGCGTTACCAGGAGATCCTATTGCTCCGGATGGCGTTTTGGTTTCGCATATCCGTTATCAGGGTTTTCAAGGGAATATCCGCGCCAGCACCCGACCCATCTCGCTAGATGCCACAGCATTGGAGCAATTGCTCCACCTTGACCCAATCGGCAATTGGTATCGAGGTGGCGGATTGATCATCAGTGATAACCTCGGCAGTAATGCGGTCAAGCGCTTTTTTGATCCTACCGGTCAGAATTTTGACCCCCGCCTGGTGGCTCGCACCGCCTTTCTGGCCGGAAATGATCTGTTGTACGTGAATAATTTTGTTGGCTCGGCCGACGCGAATTCCCTTGATGCTCTGACTAAAACACTGGATTCCTTTGTTCAAAAATATCTGGAAGATGCTGCGTTTGCCGAACGCGTGGACGCCTCAGTGTTGCGCATCTTGACGTTGAAGTATCGTCTTTATCCGTCCTTCAATATTGAAGATGTGCTTCCTGAAGCGATTGCATTGAATGAGGTGGGGCGTTCGCAATCTGTTGTCTTTGAGGTAGCCCGGCAATCAGTAACGTTACTGAGCCCTGACGCTGCTGAGTTAAGCGATACCCTACCACGTCCACCGGCGCCGCGAGAGGGAATGATCTTTTTTACGGATGTACAAAATGCGCGCCAGTGTAGCACATGCCCTGAGCAGTCCATCTTTTCTGTGGATGGATTGAAAAAAGCCGTGGTGAGGTTATATGGCCCGCAGGCAGGGGGGCAGATCAATGAGGCTTACCTCTCTGCGTATTCATTTCAGGATCTCACTGCTTATCTTAATGGTGGACAGGAAATGACGGCGTTGGATAATAATCTCCGTCAGGCAGAGTGGGTTATTTTCTCGATCTTAAACCCGCGCCGTGACCATCCTGAAGCAGATGCCTTACGACGGTTGTTGACTGAACGACCCGATCTTATTCGCAATAAGCGGGTCATTGTTTTTGCCTTTAACGCACCATATTATCTCGATGCGACGGATGTTAGCAAGTTGACGGCTTACTATGGGGTTTACAGTAAAGCCTCGCCTTTTCTAGATATGGCGGCACGGGTGCTCTTTCAGGAGGTGGTGCCGGTGGGAGCCCCTCCGGTTTCAGTGCCCGGCATAGGCTATGATTTAATTACGGCTACCTCGCCGGATCCAACCCAGGTTATTCCCATCCTGGTGGAACCTGTGGGGAGCGAGGGGGCGGTATCCTCCCAGGCAACGCCACAATCGACAGAAGTTCCTGCTTTTAAGGTTGGAGATGTCATTCTGATCCGCACTGGCCTCATCTATGATCATAATCGTAACCCGGTCCCCGATGGTACCGTAGTGCGTTTTATGATCGCAGCGGGGGTAGGGGAAAAGCGGATCCAACAGCAAGTCGAAACGGTCACCAACCAGGGGGTTGCTCAAACCACCTATAAGATTGCTGAGGCGGTTCCGATTGAAATCCGCGCCGTGAGTGATCCGGCGCTATTGTCGCAAATTGTTACTATTAACATCACTAATGGCCAGGAAGCAGCGGTAACTGCGGTGTTGCCCACACCGATACCCTCTCAAACCCCCGAGACAAGGGCCACGCTTACCAATGAACTGCCCACGTCTACGCCTCAACCAGTGAGCACAGAAGACCAGGGGGTTTCAGTGGGAATGTGGTTAGTGTCTGTGTTTGTGGTTTGGGGGGTTGGCTTGGGGGTTGGAGGGTTAGCGGCTCGAGCGGTGCCTATCCGTTTAGCGTATCAGCAAGCGATGTATACGATTATTGGAGGAATGATCGCCTATCTGGCAAGTGTTGTGCTTCCCAGTGCCAAAAATGGATTTGGGCAAGCGGGAATAGTAGGGATCGTGATAGCGGTTTTGCTTGGCTGTGGTATTGGCTGGGGGTTGAGTCGGCTGTGGCAGATAACAGGGGGCTATTTGCGGTCCTGGTTAGAACGCTGGCTGGGGGTTAACGAATCAGAGTGAGAATCAAACCAAGCAGGCTTAATACAATAGCAGTATAGAGCAACACCTGTTCGGTGGGAAGGGTTAAAAAGTACCATTTAGCAGTCACCCTGGATTGCTTTGGTAATGGGCGTGAGATACTGGGACGATCACCGATCAGGCTAAGGCGAAATTCTTCTACACTTTCAGGGCGCTCGTTAGGGTGTAAACCCATTGCCCATAGAATTGCCCGTTCGGTGCGAGGGCTTATGGCTGGGTTAATCTGCCGTGGTGGGATTAATGCATCTGGGTTGAGAAAGCGTTCTTTTGCATCCGCCGGGGGGGTGTTGGTAAGCAAATGATAGAGCGTGGCGCCAAAGGCATAAATATCACTCCGGACGTCCGTATGCCCGCCATCGCCTCCATATTGTTCAAGAGGGGTATAGAGCGCAGTCCCTTGGCCTTGCAAAATGGTAATGGTTACTTCGCCAGGTGCTGCCAATTTGACCAGCCCGAAGTCCACCAGTTTAAGTAAGCCGCTCGGGGTAATTTTGAGATTACTGGGTTTAATATCACGGTGTAGGATAGGCGGGTTTTGGCTATGAAGGTAAAGAAGCGCGTCAGCTAACTGGTTGGCCCAGTTTAGAACCTCGCTTTCGGGTAGAAACTCATGTCTAGTCTTGGCTTCCAACATGATCGTGCGCAGGTCCTTTCCCGGCACATAATCCATGACCAGGTAATCACGTTCTTCAACGGAGAAAAAGTCGGACACCTTGGGAAGATTGGGATGATCCAAACGTGCCAAAACTGTTGCTTCACGAAAAAACTGCTCACGGGCTTCTTTTAGCAGATCCGGGGGCAAAGAACGATCATATTCCACTTCCTTTAGCGCACATTGGCGGCCTTCCAGGCGCAAGTCATCGGCCAGGTAAATGTTCCCCATCCCACCATGACCAATAATGCGGCGAATGCGGTAGCGATTCCGCAAAACACTCCCGGACTTTAGAGGTATAGGCATAATCGTGATTACCTGAACGACAATTCTTGGGGCTGACAATTGAATCGCGGCGTAAATGTCAGCCTAAAAAGGGTGCATCTTTCATCTTCATTTTCTGTTATATTATAACTGAGGGTTGGAGGAGCCATTGTGCGGAACTTAAAAATTGGGACAACCATGATGAAGAATGATCACGATAAGGAATTTCCATTGCTCATTGGTCAAACCGGACCGCTGAACGGCCAACGATGGGTGGTTGATCGAACCTTGACCATCGGGCGAGATGCGCGGTGTGAGGTGGTCATCCCTGACCGCCAGGTCTCGCGCTATCATGCTCGCCTTGTGCTGGTTGAGGACAATGTGATTTTGGAGGACCTGGGAAGCAAGAACGGAACATTTTGTAACGGGCGGCGAGTTGAGGATCAAGTGCGTTTGGAAGATGGCGATTTGATCCAGATTGCCTTGGTGCAACACTTTGTTTACCTTGCTTCGGATGCGACTCTCCCTTTGTTGGGGCCAATACCTTTGCAAAAAGAGACCGAGCCTACACGGCGACGCCTTTATCTGGATAAACAATCTCATCGCGTATGGGTAATGGGGCGTGAGGTTTTACCACCTCTTTCGGTACCTCAGTTTCGGCTCTTGGAAATTCTCTACGATCACCAGGGTGAGGCCGTCTCACGGCAGGAGATCATCCGGGCAGTATGGGGAGAAGAACAGTCATTGGGAGTATCGGATCAGGCGCTGGATGCCCTGGTGCGGCGTCTGAGGGATCGTCTAGCGGCTAGTGATGCCGAGTGTCCTTATTTGGTAACTGTTCGTGGTTATGGATTTCGCCTTGATAACCCGGTATATCCCTAGAAAGTTGAAAAGCAGTTGTTAAGTAGGCAGAATTGACGAGATCCATGGCGGGGATTAATATTGGGAATGGAAATGGCTATTTCGGCCAAAGATATGGATTTGATAAAGCCTAGGGATGGGGTGGAAGCGACGTGACACGAAAAAGCCGTAAGTCAGGTGGTCAGACTGCAACTGCATTGAACCAAGAAACTGTTAAATCCAAATCCACGCGCCGCACCAGTGATGCTGTAATCGTACCCGAGCCAAGGGAAGTGACCCCGGTTGTGATGGGTGTTTCGGTTTCGGAACGCTCTTTCGCCCAGCCAAGACGTTTCGTTTTAGGTACGATTGGGCGTTTTTGGGGAAACGTGACCCGAGACCTCCCCAGCAAATTTTGGGATGGTCTCATTCCAATGGCGGCATTGGTGCTGTTGACGCTAACGTTGCACATGGTTGCCGCGCCCATTCAGGGTTTTTGGGGCATTTCGGGTTTGCTGGTTTATCTGGTGGCATTGTTGGGGGTGGGAATTGTATTACTGAATCACGCTATTCTTCAGGCGCATTCCGAAATCGTACAGGGCTGGTCAGGGCTGGCCAGCGGAAGCGTGATGTGGTTTGTGATCATACTAAGCGAACGAGTTGGTGGTGCCCAAGTGCCTGGCGCAACCATTCTGTTATTGTTGGTCGTTATAGCCTTGGTCAGTACAATTCTGTGGAAGTCAGTATTTCCAATTGGGGTGAAATTCTTTGTCTTAACGGTATTTCTGGCTGCTGTGGCGCGTTTGTGGATCGGTTCGCAGCAAGCAATGGCCGGCATATGGCCCGTATTAAATCAAACGCTCGTCGTTTCAGGGTATGTTGCCCTCGGCGTCTTAGGAGCAATTGTTCTCTGGATCCTTGCCCTGAGCCGAGAACGTGTACAGCGCTTATGGGCAGCGTTGTGGGGTTGGTTTTGGGCGTTGCAGGCGCTTGCTGTGTTTTTAGGCAAATTGCTCTAAAGCGGGGCTTCGTTAGAGGCGGTCAAAGAGGTAGGGGATGAAGCGAGTATTTTTTGGTACAGACGGAGAATTTGCTTTGCGATTTTCGGCCAGGCATAGGGTTGGGCGTGCTCAATAGCCTGTTTACCCATCCGTTCACGGAGACCAGCATCTAAGATGAGTTGGATTAGGCGCTCCGCGAGTAGGGAGGGTTCATCGTTGGGAACGACAAATCCGGTCACGCCATCCCGGATCAGGAAGGGTAACCCTCCCACCTGAGAGGCAATCACCGGAGTACCGCAGGCCATGGCTTCCAGGGCTACCATGCCAAAGGATTCATAATGTGAAGGAAGAACTAACACGTCCGCAGCAGAATAGTAGTAAGGGAGAGACTCTTGAGCTTGTTTACCGAGAAATAGCACCACATCCTTGACGCCCAGCTGCTTGCTCAGGCGCTGTAAGCGAGCCATCTCCGAATCGAGTTGTTGGGAATCGGAGGATGGGTCACCGCCAATGATGGCTAGATAATGAGGACAACAGGCTAAGCGGCCGGTATCCTGAATTAAGCGCAAGGCGCGAATTAAGGTCTCAATTCCTTTAAGTGGATCAATACGCCCCACGTAAAGGATCATTCGCGCCTCAGAAGGCACACCGACGAAAGCACGTGCTTCGTCTTTGGGAATTGGGTAGAAGCGACTTAAGTCAACACCGGGTGGGATAATGGTGATCTTTCTGGAATCAGCGCGATAGAGAAATTCCAATTGTGCCTTTTCGGCAGGGGTTGCCGCTACAATATGATCTACGGTTTGGACCAAATGGGCTTCTTTTTCCAGGCGCAAGGGCGATTCGCGCTCGACCTCAGTGCGAGCAATCCGGTTTTTCATCACCCCTAGGGTGTGGAACATATGTAAGATCGGCGCCTCCCAGGTGTGCTTAAGGGACTCGGCGGCTAACCCCGACAGCCAGTAATGGCTGTGAATGAGGTGATAGTGGATGTGTTTAGCCTGGGCAAATTCGAGGATGCCTTGGACGAAATCGTCCAGGTAATTATAAAGTTCAGTCTTGGGCAGTGGTTTCTCGGGGCCGGCAGGGATATGAACAACACGATTACCGTATCCCAGGTTATGTAAGACATGGGGGACATGTTCATCTTGAGAGCGGGTAAAGACATCTACGTGGACACCCATTTGACCCAAATGGCGGGTTAGTTCGGCAACATAGACATTCATACCGCCGGTATCTTTTCCCCCCAGGGTCGCCAGGGGACAGGTATGGAAGGAAATCATAGCGATGTTCAGCATAGAAAGCCTTGTCGAATTTCTAAGTCCTGATATATAATTTTTGCCACGCCACCGTAGCTCAGCCGGCAGAGCAGCCGCTTCGTAAGCGGCGGGTCAAGGGTTCGATTCCCTTCGGTGGCTCTAATTATTTTAACGGAAAGGGATAAGTGTTAGCCCACCCGATCAAAGGGAGTGCTCTCGGTCACCAAGACCGAAAGCGGATGGGTAGGCGCCCCTGAAGCCAAATAGGCAATTATCTGCTCTACATCTGGGTTGCACAGTGGATAGTCGTGCAATTGTTCTGGTGTGACCCAGCGAGCTTGGAGCGATTCTTCATCTAAACCACGCTGGTAAGGGGTCTCTTGGCATTATTCTGAATCTCCTGTGAGATCGAATTGGGTTGATTATAATGGCATTATGAACAGCGAACGAACTCCGGGATTGTCTCTGAAACCGCTTTGGGTCAGACGGTTCTGGAAGCGCTATGCGACCTGGCTTGAAAATGCGTTTTTCCTGCTGATTTTCTTGGTTGTGATGGGAATTAATTTATGGCCTCGCCCATGGGAGACCGACCATCTTATGGGTCAAGGTCAACTGGCTCAAGCGCGGGGGGATAAGTCCCAAGCGTTATTGGCTTGGTTGCGGTTGGAGGAATATCTATCGGATCATCCCGAGATTTGGCACCGGATAGGATTGCTTGCCTATGAAACAGGGGATTATCACCTCGCTATTGAGGCTTTGACTCGGCTGGCTGACTTTACAACATTATCGCTAGATATACAGCAGAAACTGGCCGAGGCCTATTGGCAGACTGGCAATGTAGAATCTGCCATTCAGATCTGGCTTGATTTAATGGGCAATGTTCAACTTTCGGTTGGGGAGCGACATGCTCTTGTTGCGCGTTTGAGGTCTGTGGATTTGAACCTGGCCCGCGAAGGATTGCGGCGCTGGCTTGATCAGTTCCCTGTTGAGCCTCAAGCCTTATTATTGGCAGTGCGTTTTTTTGCCCTGTCTGATCCTTCTCTGGCTTTAAGATGTATGCAAACCCTTGACGCCACAGGAGAACAGACACCAACGATTGATCCATCGTTGCAGGTTGCGCTTTTGGAGTTACAACAGTATCCTGATGAAGTAGCAAGTTTGGTTCACCTTGGGCAAGCCTTAGGGCGGGGGGGAGATTGGGACTTGGCCGAAGAGGCCTTCATGCAGGTGGTCACAAGAAGGCCCGAGTACGCTGAAGGGTGGGTCTTGTTGAGCGAGGCCCGCCAGCAATTGGGCAAGGGGGGAGAGAACGAGTTGCGTATGGCTTTTAAGTTAGCCCCCAGCTCGGTGGTTGTGCGTGCAGCATGGGGATTATACTGGCGCCGCTTGGGACATCCTGAGCGTGCCCTTTACTTTTACCGGGGGTTAGCGCAGCAATTTCCACGAGAACCTCGTTGGCAAGTAGAAATGGCCGAAACGTATGCCGCATTAGGCAATATTGCCTTAGCAGTGGCATATTATGAGCGAGCGGTGGCGTTGGCACCTCAGGACGCTTATTATTGGCGACTCTACGCACGCTTTGCTTTAACCTATGGACTTGACGTGCAAACTTATGCTCTTCCTGCTGCGCAAAGGGCCCTTGAGTTGGAGCCCAGTAACCCTGAGGCACTGGACTTGATGGGGTGGATTTCGTTTTTACTAGGTGACGCTGCTCAAGGGGAACGTTTCTTGCACCAAGCACTAGCCAGGGATGCGCACTATTGGTCCGCACGGTTGCATCAGGCACAAATCTGGCTATGGCAAGAAAAATGGGAGAGCGCATATGAGGCCTTGGTACAAGTGGCTACTCAGTCTAATAACCCCGAATTGGCTGCTCAAGCCCAACGGCTGTTGGAGCGGTATTATCGCCATCGCTAGAACGGTCTTGATGCTGTTGTGGCTGGTGGGGATGGGAGGATGTGACATAACGAACAGCCTAATCCCTTCTGATTCCCAGGACCATTTATGGTTTTACGATGATTTTTCTGATCCGCAGCGCGGATGGCAGCAGTGGGAGAGTGAACAAGCCAAAATTGTTAATCAAGAGGGTGGATTACGTTTCTCAATCAATGCGCCGTATTATGATTACTGGTCTTTGGCCGGTATTCAGATTGAGGATGCTATCCTGGCTGTGGAAGCCCGAGTCGTCGGCGGGCCGCTGAATAACGACTTTGGCCTGATATGTCGTTATCAAAACCCTGGTCAGTTTTATGCATTTATCATCAGTAGCGATGGATACGCTGGAATTGCGGTCGTGGATGGGGAGGGGTATCATCTTCTAACAGGTACCACCCTGACCTACTTCGCTTCTCTGGAGCGAGATCGGGCAACTTATTTACTCCGGGCGGATTGTATAGGGCCTCGATTAACTCTCTATGTGGATCGGGAGAAACTTCTTGAAACCGAGGATCATCGGTATAATTCGGGTGATGCGGGTGTTTTTGCCGGGACATTTGACCAGGTTGGGGTTGAGGTGATATTTGATAATTTCTATGTGCTTAAGCCTTAATGGTAGGTTGATATGCGGGTGTATCTAGATACGGTAGGATGTCGTCTGAACCAAAGCGAGATTGAAAAGTTAGCCGCTGATTTTCGCGTCGGGGGGCATGAAATTGTAGCCTCTGCGGCTGAAGCGGATATTGTGGTGATCAATACCTGTGCCGTGACCGCTGAAGCCGCTTCGGATTCCCGCCAAAAAATCCGCCAGGCGGCACGGCAAGGGGCAGGTCAGATCATTGCGACCGGTTGCTGGGCGACTTTGGAACCCTCAGCCGCAGCGGCACTGCCGGGGGTAAGCCGGGTAGTGCCCAACGCCGATAAGATGCGTCTGGTCGCCGATTTAACCGGGACCCCTGTTTTTGACTTGGAACCCCTGGCAAGGGAACCGCTTCCTGGCTTGCATCGGCGGACGCGTGCCTTTATTAAAGTCCAAGATGGATGTGATAATTTTTGCACGTTCTGTATAACCCGTGTTGCCCGTGGAAAGGGGCACAGTGAGAGTATTGAGAACGTGATCCGCGACGTGCAGGCTGCCGTAGCCGGAGGCGCGAAAGAAGTGGTTCTGAGCGGCGTCCATTTGGGCTCCTGGGGATATAATCTCAATCCACCGCGCCATTTGCGCCATCTTATTGAAGCCATCCTGTCGGAGACCGATGTGCCCCGTGTGCGCCTTTCTTCCCTAGAGCCATGGGATCTGGATGAGGCGTTTTTCCGGCTGTGGGAAAATCCGCGGATGTGCCGGCATTTGCATCTTCCTCTGCAATCCGGGTGTGCGCAAACCCTGCGTCGGATGGCGCGCAAAATCACCCCAGAGGGATATGCAACGTTGCTGGAACAGGCGCGCAGGATGATTCCGGGACTTGCCGTAACCACGGATATTATCGTAGGCTTCCCGGGCGAGAGCGAGGTCGAGTTTGAGACTAGCCTTGCCTTTGTGGAAGCGATGGCTTTTGCTGGTGGCCATGTCTTTGCTTATTCACCCCGTCCCGGCACGGCAGCAGCACGCTTGCCTAATCACATACCGCCAGAGATTAAGAAAGAACGTAGTCGCCGGATGCGTGAAGTTTTAACCGAGGCCAGTCTGCGCTTTCGTCAAGCCTTCATGGGGCAAGTTGTTAATGTGCTTTGGGAGACCGTTGATGGTAAAGGCCCACAAGGGTGGCGGCTGCGTGGTTTAAGTGACAACTATATCCACGTTGAGGCGTTTGCCCCTGAACCCTGGTGGAACGAAATCAATGCAGTACAGTTGGTTGAAATCAACTCTCAGGGAATGGTGGGGAAAATTTTGAATAAGGCTTAAGTCCAGACAGCATAAAATTTAAAACATTAGTGCGAGGTGATCAATCATGACATCGCAGAATTCATGGTGGCAAGAGGCTGTTTTCTATCAAATCTATCCACGTAGTTTTGCCGACGGTAATGGAGACGGTATTGGAGACATCGAGGGGATTATCCGCTCCCTAGATTATTTGGAGTGGCTAGGTGTGGAGGCTATTTGGCTTTCTCCGCATTACCCTTCACCTCAAGTGGATTGTGGTTACGACATATCCGATTACTACGGAGTAGCACCTGAGTATGGTTCGCTGGATGATTTCAAGCGTTTGTTGCGGGAGATGAAACGCCGAAACATGCGGTTGATTCTGGATCTAGTATTAAACCACACCTCAGATCAGCACCCGTGGTTTCGGGAATCGCGTTCCTGCCGTAACAATCCACGTCGTGATTGGTACATTTGGCGGGTGGGTCGGGATGGAGAACCGCCGAATGACTGGTGCTCGACCTTTGGAGGGAGTGCCTGGACGTTTGACGCCACGACCGGCATGTATTACTACCATTTCTTTTTCAGGGAGCAGCCGGATTTGAATTGGCGCAACCCAGAGGTTAAGGCGGCGATGTTTGATGTAGTGCGTTATTGGTTAGATATGGGGGTGGATGGCTTTCGTCTGGATGCTGTGGGCACAATTTTTGAGCATCCCGATTTACCCCCACATGGAAAACCTTATGGCATTGATGACCTGTATGTCATGCTGCGAAAAGCACAAACACAAGAAGAACAATTACGAGTTCGGTTGCTGTTTGATGAATTGATGCGTTATCAGGTGGACATGCCTGAAGTGCATGATCTGATGCGTCAATTAAGGGCGGTAGTGGATGAGTACCCCGGTAAAGTGCTTGTTGGGGAGTCGGAAGAGATTGCTTTTTACGGTAATGGAAATGATGAGTTGCACCTAGTGTTTAATTTTCCGCTGATGCGCGCCCGGCAGATCACCCCTCAATGGGTGCTACAGAATCAACGTGAGCGATTGGCTCAATTGCCTTCAGGGGCATGGCCGTGTAATACGCTGGGGAATCACGATTCGTCACGCCTGCGAAGCGCGTTTGGGGATGGTGTGCATGATGAGGGACTGGTGCGGGTGCTCGCGGCTCTTGTGTTAACCCTCAAGGGGACGCCGTTTTTGTATAACGGCGAGGAAATCGGCATGGCGGATTACCTGTTCACCGAAGTCGCACGCTTTCGCGATCCATTGGCACTGCGTGCCTACGATCTTGAAGTGCGCTTACTGGGAACCCCACCTGCAGACGCTGCCTTTCATGCGGCAACGTATGGTCGCGATAAGTGCCGTACCCCAATGCAATGGCGCAATGCTCCCAACGCGGGTTTTTGCCCGAGGGATGTCGAACCCTGGTTACCGGTTAACCCTAACTATCAGGAAGGGATCAATGTGGCCGAACAGGAACATGAGCGCGATTCGTTGTTGCATTTCTACCACGATTTGCTTCAGGTGCGTCGTCGCTCGCCAGCGCTTCGCCATGGGGAATACCAGCCGCTGAGTGATGAAACGAAAGATTATTTGCTATTTCTGCGTTTAGCGCCAGAACAAACTTGTTTGGTGGGACTTAACTTTTCACCCTATTCCAAGGACATTAATTTACCCCCTGGTTTGAGTACCCTTCGTCTTTTGTTCTCCTCGAGGCATAATCAACCAACGGAGATTCATCAGCGGTTAAAGTTGGCACCTTTTGAGGTGTGGATTGGTGAGGTGAACGATCTTCCCACTCTATTATGAGCCATGAGTGACGGTTAGGCTTTGCAATAAAGGCCGACCGTCCATGAGCAGGGAAGGCTCAAAGTTGAATATACGGGTGAAGATGGGGGTAATAACCGCAGCTGCTTCAATCACGGTTGGAGGGGTGGCGATCAATTCGGCCAGGCTGGTCATCTGCACCCCCTCGAGCCCGCACGGGACAATACCGTTCCAATATTCCATGTTAGGTGTAATGTTCAGAGCGAACCCATGACGAGAGATTCCGAAGCGATCTACTTTCACGCCAATGGAAGCAATTTTTGCAGGCAGATTTGACCCTCCAGGCAGGGATAGATTGACCCAAACTCCGGTTAACCCCTCGCGGCGAAAGGCGTTGACACCATAGGTATCTAAAAAAGCGATCAAGACGTCTTCCAAACAACGCAGATAGCCAATAAAATCGGTCTGGGGGAGACGGTCCCCCTCCCATCCGGTTTGAGCGAGAGGGAGGATCGGATAACCCACGAGTTGACCGGGACCGTGATAAGTTACATCTCCACCGCGGTCCACGTCGCGAAGGATAACTTGGCGACGGGCGCATTCCACATCATCCCAAAGGATGTGAGCGCGGGAACCGCGCCTGCCGATGGTGAAAACATGGGGATGTTCCAGGAGTAAAAGCGTTGCCGGGCGTAAACCCTGGCGAACCTCATCGGCGATTTGATTTTGCAGAGTCCAGGCCAGATCGTAATCTAAGCGTCCTAACCAATAAATGTCAAGGGGTACTTGTCTGTTCATCGCATCTGTTTGCACTTATGCGGGCATATAAATTTTTAATGTGGCTCTAATATATTTATTACAGAGCCGGGTTATATCTAAACACGACGTATGAACTAATTTTAGCGGTAAATTTGAAAAAGAAGGAGGTTTCCAATGAATTTGGAACGTTATACGCAAAAAGCGCAAGAAGCCCTTTTTCAGGCTCAGCAATTAGCACGTGACTTGAATCACCAAGCCATTGAGCCGGCGCACCTATTGCTGGCTTTGGTACAGCAACAGGATGGAATCATCCCTGCCATCATTACCAAAGTGGCAGGAAGCGTCATTGGATTACGGGATTCGGTACGGGCTGATTTAGAACGCCGTCCAAAAGTCTATGGGACAACAACACAGGTGGGGATTTCGCAAGCCCTGGCCGATGTTTTAGCTGCCGCCGAACGCTACGCTAAGGGCATGCAGGATGAATATGTGTCTACCGAACACCTGTTACTCGGCTTAGCCGATAGCCTGGAAGGGAAACGGTTAGCCCAATTTGGGTTAACCAAGGAGGCGATTCTAAAGGCACTGGCCGAAATTCGCGGCACGCAGCGGGTCACTTCACCCACGCCCGAAGAAACCTATCAGGCGTTAGAGAAATATGGTCGAGATCTGACGGCAATGGCGCGCCAGGGCAAGCTAGATCCGGTCATTGGTCGCGATGAGGAAATCCGTCGCGTTATTCAAATCTTATCGCGGCGTACCAAGAACAATCCGGCTCTGATCGGGGATCCTGGCGTGGGTAAGACAGCCATTGTCGAGGGACTGGCTCAGCGCATTGTCAAGGGTGATGTGCCCGAGGGCCTTAAGCACAAGCGCATCATCCAATTGGATATGGGGGCGTTGATTGCGGGCGCCAAATATCGCGGTGAGTTTGAAGAGCGCCTTAAGGCGGTCTTGCAGGAAATCACTGCGGCTGCAGGCGAGATCATCCTGTTTGTGGATGAAATGCACACAGTTGTAGGTGCCGGTGCGGCAGAGGGCGCCATGGATGCTAGTAATATGCTCAAGCCCATGCTGGCACGGGGCGAGTTGCATATGATCGGTGCCACCACGGTGGATGAATATCGCAAATACGTGGAGAAAGATCCCGCTCTCGAGCGCCGCTTCCAGCCCGTATATGTTGCCGAGCCCTCGGTGGAGGATACCATCAGCATCCTGCGCGGGTTGAAGGAACGCTATGAAGTCCACCATGGTGTACGGATTACCGATGCCGCGGTGATCGCGGCGGCTACACTCTCTCATCGCTATATTCCGGACCGTCGCTTGCCGGATAAAGCGATTGATCTGATTGATGAAGCCGCTGCGCGGTTGCGCACCGAAATTGATTCCAAGCCGCAAGCGCTGGATGACGTGGATCGCCAGATCATGCAATTGGAGATCGAGCGACAGGCTTTACAAAAAGAGCAGGATAAAGCCTCGCGTGAACGCCTAGAAAAAATTGAGGAGGAACTCAAAGAACTCAAAGAGCAATCGCGCCAGTTGCATGAGCGCTGGCAAGCGGAAAAGCAAGCCATTGCACAACTCCGGGCGATAAAAGAACGAATTGAGCAAACTCGAATCGAGATCGAAGATGCCGAACGGCGTGCAGATCTTGAGAAGGTTGCCCGCTTGCGCTATGGCACCTTGCGAGAGTTAGAGGCGCAACTCAGTCAAGCCGAAGAGCAACTGCGCCGCTTGCAAAGCGAAGGGGCGCTCTTGAAAGAAGAGGTGGATGCTGAGGAAATCGCCGAGGTTGTCTCGCGCTGGACGGGCATCCCGGTAGCGCGGTTGATGGAAGGCGAGACCCAAAAATTGCTTCATCTGGAAGATCGCCTGCATGAGCGCGTGGTGGATCAAGAAGAGGCAGTGCGCAGCGTGGCAAACGCCGTGCGCCGTGCGCGGGCCGGTTTACAGGACCCGAATCGTCCTATTGGTTCGTTCATCTTCCTGGGCCCGACTGGTGTGGGCAAGACCGAACTGGCGCGAGCGTTGGCCGAACTACTCTTCGATGATGAGCGCGCAATGATTCGTATAGACATGAGTGAGTATCAGGAGAAGCACACCGTCTCACGCCTGATCGGTGCTCCGCCGGGCTATGTAGGTTACGAAGAAGGTGGGCAGTTGACTGAAGCAGTGCGACGACGACCGTTCAGTGTGATCCTGTTTGATGAGATCGAAAAGGCGCACCACGAGGTCTTCAATGTACTGCTTCAGGTACTGGATGATGGTCGTCTGACCGACGGGCAAGGCCGAACTGTGGATTTCCGCAATACGGTGATCATCATGACCAGCAACTTAGGAAGTGAACTGTGGCTTAATCGTCACGGAGTGGTGACTCGCGATGAAGTGACGCGAGTGTTGCAGGCTTACTTCCGTCCTGAATTCTTGAACCGAATTGACGAGATTTTGGTGTTCAAGCCGCTGACCCGTGAGCACCTGATACAGATTGTCAACATCCAGTTACGACGACTGGAGAAGTTGATCCAAGAGCGCGGTTACCGATTGGAGGTGACCGATGCGGCGCGCCAATATCTAGCCGATGTTGGGTATGACCCGGACTTTGGTGCTCGACCGCTCAAACGGGCGATTCAGCGCGAGTTGCAGGATCCTCTGGCATTAAAGATTTTGGCAGGTGAGTTCAAAGAAGGTGATACCATCCGGGTGGATCGAGGTCCCGAGGGGCTAACCTTCCAGGCAGTCGTTGCCGGTGAAGCTGTTGCGGTCTAAGCCTAGGGTTTTATCAGACCCCAGAGACGTCTAAGCGTCTCTGGGGTCTTTGCATTTCTCAGGGAAATGCATGCTAAAATAAACGTATGGCACATCTGCAAGAGCGTTATCCCTCAACCTTTCGATATCGGCATCGAAAGCAGGTGATGGCTCAGATTTACCTTCCGCTTGTTTTAGCCACACTCTTGCTTTTCATCATCCCAACGATGGGTCTCATCCTTACGCCGAAGCCATTGGGAGTAGGAAGCGGGCAATGGGCCGCTATTGCCTTAATCTGGTTGCTGGCACCTTTTATTGTACTCATCATGTTAGGATTGGTGATTACCGTTGCTTTGATTTTTCTGATATATCGCTTGACGGTTAAACTTCCTACCTGGACCCAAAAAGTAAGGATGTGGATGGAACAAGTGGAAATTTTGGTTTTGAGTTGGTGCAATCGGTGGGTCCAACCTATAGTTCAAGCTCATACCATTTTCGCTATGCTACAGCGGGCCATAACTCTCTTAAGGCACCCATCTGAAATGATGAGATTTAAATTAAATCAGGAGAGCAAGGATGATGGAACCGTGGAAACGTAATGCTCTGATCGTGGGGGCGGTAGTGGGGTTACTTTCTGGCCTTATTGCAGCTTATTTATGGATTCAACGGGCGGAACAATCCCAATCCCAGGTTAAACTCACCGCTCAGGATGGTGTCAAAGTTGGCATCAGCGTTCTTAGTGTATTAAAGCAAATCGCGGAACTAGGGGGAGGACGGCGTTAGGTTTATGGGGGATTGGGAAGAGCATAACATAGGGCGATATGAAGAGGGGAAAACGAGCAAAATGGAATCGCATTATCTGCGCTATGTAATTGCAGGGCGCCTTCAACGTGATTTTATTCTCCCGCTGGAAGGAAAACCTTCTCTAGATGTGCCGGGGGGAAGTGCTCTGTATGCGGCAGTGGGGGTCTTAATCTGGGACAAGGACATTGGGCTTATTAGTCGGGTAGGTGAGGATTATCCCCAAGAATGGTTGGATGAGTTTACCGAACGCGGTCTTGATGTTCAAGGGGTTCGCATCTTGCCGCAAGCACTTGATTTGCGGCGGGTGATTTGTAGTGCTGATGAGGGTGAGGGGGGTTCTAATCCAGTGCGCTGGTTTGCACAACGCGGTATCCCGATCCCTAAAGCTTTGCTGGGTTATTCTCCGTCCACCGAAGGTCATAATCATCATGAAGAGCCAACGCCGTTGACTTTGCGCCTGAACGATATTCCTCAAAGTTATTTGGAGGCTACCGCGGCTCATCTTGCACCCATGGATTATCTAAGCCACTCGCTGCTTCCTTCGGCATTGCGGAAGGGTAACATCACAACCATAACACTGGATCCAGGGAGTGAGTATATGCATCCAACGTTATGGGAACGCATCCCCTCTTTGATCCGTGATCTTACTGCTTTTCTGGTGGCAGAGGATGATTTGAGACGGTTGTTTCAAGGACGGAGTACTGACTTGTGGGAAATGGCTGAGGGGATTGCGGCTTATGGTTGTGATTTTGTCGTGGTTAAACGCGGTGAAGTTGGTCAGTATCTCTATGATCGTGTGAGTCAGACGCGTTGGATCATTCCTGCCTACCCCGCACGGGTGGTGGATCCAACCGGGGCAGGGGATGCGTTCTGCGGGGGGTTCCTGGCTGGGTATCGCCAAACGTATGATCCGTTGGAAGCCGTCCTGTTTGGAAATATCTCTGCCTCGCTGGTTATCGAAGGAAGTGGCCCATTTTATGCCCTGGATGCGCTACCCGGTCTGGCACGTGCCCGTCTTGATGTGCTGCGGGATGCGGTCAGTGTGCTGTGAAAGAACTGGTTTGTCCCGATTTGATTAAGGCGATGTGCGCTTATGTGCTTGAACAGGCCCGGGCGCTTCAGGCCATTCCGGCCCCGTCACTGGCCGAAACCCGGCGGGCAAATTACCTCAAACAACAGTTTGCACAATTGGGGCTTGCAGTTGAGCAAGATGATGTTGGCAATGTGCTGGCCTATTTGGCGGGAGGAAAAGAAGCCCCGTTAATTCTGACCGCCCACCTGGATTCGGTGATCTCAGAAACTCGCTTACTTCTCTTGCGGGAGGCTGAGAGGCGGTTCATCGGCCCCGGCATCGGGGATAATGCGTTGGGTTTAGCTACGTTGTTGGGCCTGGGGCGCTTTTGGAAGGAGTTGGACTTAAATCTGCCCGGAAACGTATGTTTGGTAGCCACAGTGGGTGAGGAAGGGCATGGGGACTTAAGGGGCATGAAAACCATTGTGCAACGTTTTGGTCCTCAGCCAGTGGCTTACATTATTCTCGAAGGCATTGGCTTAGGACGAATCGTGCATCGGGCATTGGCGGTGCGCCGTTTTCGCGTGCGTGTTCAAACTCCCGGAGGGCATCCCTGGGTTCAGCGAGAAGCAACGTCAGCTATTCATCTCTTGATTTCTCTGGCACACGAGATTTTGCAATTGCGGTTGCCCGCCACACCGCGCACTATATTGAATATCGGGGTGATCCAAGGGGGTGTTTCCGTGAACACTCGAGCACCTGAAGCCTGGATGGATATTGAGTTACGCAGCGAAGCCGCCAGGTCTTTAGAGCATCTTGAAGCCGAAATACAGAGATTAATCCATTCCTACCGCGGGTGGAACAAAACTACAAAAATTGATTTCTTACCCATGGGAAACCGTCCAGCGGGCGAGATCCCGCCTGTTCATCCTCTCGTGCAAAAAGCGGTACACTGTCTTTCTTCGTTAGGCATTGAGGCGACTCTGGAGCAGGCCTCTACAGATGCCAATGCTCCGCTAAGCCAGGGGTACCCGGCGATCTGTTTGGGCCTGGCGCGTGGTGGGCGTGCGCATACTGAGGACGAATTTATTGAAGTTGAAAGTGTCTCACTGGGGTTACAGCAGGTGTTATGCTTGATCCAAAAGGTGTGGGATTAAATGTCGAGCTGGCTAATTAGGGATGGCTTGATTCCGGGGCATCGGGGTGCGTTTTGAATCTAAAGCGGTAGCGTATGGCTTCGCGCCAAAGATCTTTTAGGGTGTGGCGTGCCGTGGTTAAGTCCGAAACATAAGGGCTGTAGATGGCCTTTTCATATTCGGACAGGAAGCGCATGGCTGGTGCTTCTAACCAAGGATAACGCTTTACCAACACTCGAACTCGTTCCTCGGCGGTCATACCGGGTTGAGCCACCGAATGAAATATATGGCTGATCAATTCGAATTGAAGGAATAACCGCTCCATAGGGGTCAATCGAACATAATTCGCCCAAAAACGCAGCCACCCTGGTGCATGCCGCCCACGGTTGAGCCATTGCTGTTCGAGATAAACCGGGAGCGAACGTTCGGGGGTGGTGCGCACGGTCTGCGCCAGGCGAAGCGCGGCATAAACTAACCCAAGCACGCCGAGACCAAGTAAGAGAAATGGCCATAAACGTCGGATGAAGGCCACAAGAGGTGGAGATGGGGTTAGAGTGTTATTCCCGTCAATCTCTGCCTCTTCAAGGCGGTTGAATTGCTCGGCAAATTCGCGGATATTGGGAGCAACCGGGTTAGCAACTGGCGGTGGAAGTGTTTCTTCTAATGAGGTTCCAGAAGGACGAACAATTTGAGGTTGGGCTGACGTGGGCTCGAATTCAACCCATCCTATGCCGGGAAAATAAACTTCAGGCCAGGCATGGCTATGTTTCTGGCGCACTATAAATTGGGTGTTTGTTGGATCGGGTTCACCTTGAGCGTAGCCAACGGCAAGGCGGGCTGGAATACCCAGGGAACGAACTAACAATACCTCAGCGGTCGCATAATAATTGCAAAAACCGCGTTTCAAATCGAATAAGAACCATAGAATAGGGTCGCGGTCCCGGGGTGGGGTCGGAATTGTAGCGGAATAAACATTATTCTCACGCAGGTAGCGGGTAATGGCCATCACCTGATCGTAAGGATTATCCATGTCACCCACGATCATGCCCGCTAGTTTTGAAAGCGAATATGGGGTTGGAACATCGAGATAGCGCTCGCGAATCCAGTCCGGATAGTCGCGCCCGGCAGCACGTAGGTCGGCTTCGGTGGGATTGGCAACCAATGATTGAACTGTGTAGCGTTCGCCGGGGTTGAGCAGTGGCTCTACCTTGATCGCCAAGGTTTCTAAAGGTGGTGCTTCTGGTAGCGGGCGCTGGTCCATAAGTGCGGTAACAGGGCGATCTATCGTTAAAGGAATAGCAGGGGCAAGAAGAGTCTCAAGATGGTGCTGAACCTTAATGGAAAATTCAATCATTGTTCGGTCGCGATAGAGGTTTGGAGACGTGAGAAACTCGCCGGCTTCAAAAGGCTCTTCTTCTTCGAATGTGTTTCTCCAAATTCCGTTACGATACTCATCATACGTATAGGCTCGCCAGTAATAGACAGCCCCTTCGGGACGGGGTTGGCTTGCTTGGGCGGTGAAAACCACATCCTCAGATACCGAAACCCCCGTACCCAGGCTCAGATTTGAAGAATAGACTTGCACGGTAATAACGGCTGGTCCCCGGAGTGGTGCAAAAAGGTTTTCCATCCGCTTGCGCAGAGAGATCCAGGATGATCGCAACCACTTGGATCCTTCCGGGGCTTCGATTACCGAAGCTGTTAGGTTGGCGCCATTCCAAGCAAGGAGCACCATGGCTACGGCGAGCCCTAAGGCCCACTTGCCCAGGTTGAACTCTGTTTCCATGTCCACGGCAGTGGCGTTACGCTCCCATTGTGTAGCGTTGCGTTGGTAGTACAAAAGTGTCAGCAAGAGTAGGCTCAAAACGATATAGGTGGCTAAGGCGGTTCCTTTTTGACCTAGGGTAGGGTGGTAGATATCCACGACGACAATAGATATGCCGCCAATAAGAAGGGGCAGCCAGGGGCGACCATACCGCGTTTGCAAGTAACCGGCGCTTAAGCTGATGGTCCAAAAGAGCAAGAGCATGCTTGCGACAAATAGCAGAGGGTCAGTTACCGGGCGATTGGTGAGAAATTGTTGGGTTGCCCAATAGAGGCGGGCATATAGGATTGTCAAGCGCTCGTTCCATGATGTCGCATCGGTGATCAACAATCCCAACTGCCAAGGGATGAAAAAGGCAGTATAGGCGATGGCAATCCATGTGGCAAGGCGGCGAGAAAAGCGGCTATATCCTATAGCCAGCCCTAGGATTCCGCCTGCAAGTGCGGCCTGGGGTATTTTTTCGAGATGTTCGGTCCAGCCGGTACCTCCCATGTGAGACGCGGCTGTGATTAGTATTGCCAATAGACAAACTCCGCTTGGAAAGGAAAACCACCGTTGGTTCGTATTGTCCATAATTTGAGTGTACAATATTTAGAGTACGTTCGTCAATTACCTAGGAAGAAAATCCCACCAGAGGTATCCAGATTATGAACCAAGTCACTTGGGTGGTCGCTTTCCAAAGTTTAGGAACATGGCTGAACCCCTGGATGACATTTTTTTCGACCCTAGGCACTGAGCAGTTTTATTTGCTGGTCATGCCCCTGATTTTCTGGTGTGTGGATGCCGGTATTGGGCTGCGATTCGCGTTGTTATTGCTACTGAGTGGAGCGTTTAATACGTATTTCAAATTTTTATTTCATGCGCCGCGACCTTTTTGGGTGGATCCCCGCGTTCAAGCCTTGGCTGTGGAGACTTCCTTTGGTATTCCCTCAGGACATGCGCAAAACGCTGCCTGCCTGTGGGGATTCGGGACGACGCTGATCAAGTCCAAAAGTTTGAAGTGGCTCATGAGCCTAGTCATTATTTTGATCGGACTTTCACGCGTATATTTAGGGGTTCACTTTGTGGGGGATGTGATTGTGGGGTGGTTAATCGGCGCTGTTTTATTGGTTGGGTTCCTGTGGCTTGAACCGCGCATTTTGCGTTGGTGGCAAAGATTAAGGTTAAGTACCCAATTATTCTGGGTCGTGTTGTCTTCGGGATTAATTTTGGTGTTGGGATGGAGCATAACTATTGTTTATCGGTCTTGGGTGATACCCTCCGAGTGGGTGGCTGTAGCACAAAGCAAGATCGGATTAATCCGCCTCGAACCTTTTTCGCTTTCTGGCCTGGTGACCGTTGCCGGGACATGGTTAGGGGCATTAGGGGGATGGATTATCTTCAACCATCACTGGCAAGGTTACCCCATAGGCGGCACGGTGATCCAGCGCGCCCTCCGTTATGTTCTGGGAATTGCGGGAATAGGGCTGTTTTACGTTGGGCTGGGCCTGATTTTTGATCAATTTCTGGCCAGTCTGGGTGTGAGCGAGGGGAGCTTTATCGCAATGGGTTTGCGGTACTTGAGATATGTCATAATAGGAGCATGGGTTACCGCAGGGGCTCCATGGGTATTTAAGGTCTTGGGTTTATATAGCAGCAAAGGAGGATAAGCCATGCGCCAAATTGGACGTTTCTTAATGGGCCTATTGATCGGCTGGTTTGTGGGTAGTCTTGTCGGTTTACTTCTGGCGCCGGAACCAGGCTTAAACACACAGCAGCGAATCGTCCAGGCTTATCAAAAGTTTCTGAGCGATATTCGCGAGGCGGCTAGTACACGCCGACGTGAGCTAGAACAGGAATTAGAACGATTGCGCAAAGGGGGGAGCACCCAAAGCACACCCTAAAGGGGCTCCCCAAAATCTCAATGCTGTTCCACCGATAAGCGATAAGCAGCGGGTTGGCGCGTGAAGCGAGTGGTGCCGCTGATGACCAAGGTGGCCGTTTCGCGTTCATTCAAGGTGAATTCAAAGGTTGCTCTTTGGTGCTCATCCGTAGTAAGAGGTTGAAGAATGGTCCTTTGACCTTGCCGAATCAGGGTAAGGCGAAAGGTTTGAGGCAATCGGTTCTGAATCCGCACAAACCCCTCGGCTTGCCATCCGCCATCATCGCGTTCAAAATCGCTGAAGTAACCAATAGCGGGGATAGCAATATCATCGAGCAAGAAGCCCTCGCCGTTGACCGCGGCATCGGTCACATACTCAAAGCGCAAGGTGACTCGTTTACCGGCAAATGGGGTTAAATCCACCTTCTCCTGGATATATCCCTGGCTTTTTCCGTTATAGCCACAGCCATAGGAATTGCCTGATGGATCATCAGTAGTACATGAGGGGGTGGTCAGAATCCGCCACTCTTCACCGTTTTCGGAAGCGAGCAAATACACGTAATCGTAATCCTTCTCAAGGTCATACCAGGTCCAGTACGTCAGGGTAATGGGGCCCTGCACGCTGGTAAAGTCAAAAGTTTGGGTCAGGGTCATATCGGATTCATCGCCCTTGTTCGACCAAAATGCATAATGGCCGGAGTGGGCTCCAACAGGTAGAACGCCGACTTCCTGATTGCCTTCAAAGCGCAGGCGCAAGCGTCCCGGACAGGTGATTTGGATGTAGTCAGCACCATATTGGTTAACGGTACCGGTTATTTCTTCGGGAGCGCACTGTTGGAGAGTCTCGGTGGGGGTGAAAATAGGCGGGGTTTCGTACCGATAATAGGTAAATCGCCCATCCCCTAAGGAGGGATTTTGTAAGTAATTGGTTATGGTCCAATCTACGAAGACGTCGTCTGCTGTATAGGGTTGACCGGTTATTGGATCAAGCGCTCCCAGTTCGGTAAGTACCGCATCTAAACTATCCATGCCGTTATCAGGATGGGCAACCAAAGCCTGGGTGGCGCGTTCACCGAAGCGGTCTAAAAAGTAAGCCACAAATAAGAAAGACGCGCCGTAATGGGGCGTTGTGGCATCCGGATCATTAGGCCAATCGTTAAGTTGGAGATCAGGATCTTGGGCAAAGAGGTAGTCAAATCCACCGGGATCATAACCGTTCAAGAAAGCTGCCAGTTCTGAAAACCCCTCATTGAGCCAGGATTCTTCGTTGCGATCGCGGTACCAGTGAATCATGTGCTGGAATTCGTGCGCCAACACCCCGTGGGTATACGGATCATCCAATGGGGTATTATCAGCGTTGACAATAAACATTTCGTGTGCGTTGGAATATTCCTGGGCTAGTGGGTGGACCGAATCCGATGATGAAAAATAGGCGGCAACAGAATTGCCCAGGTTGGAGGCATAGAGTATATAGATGTGTGGGTCATTATCTATCCCTGGGTTCCATTCACTCCCGAAAAACTCGCGCGTTGTGGGGTAGATATGATCGCAAAATGTTTCGGCCAGGTCTTGTAAATCTGATTCGCGGTACTCAATACCTTCTTCGATCCAAAAATAGGCGCAGTTGGCCACATAGGCAAGATGAGCCGTGATACTGAAATTTTGGTTGGTATCTACATTGGCAACCCAAAATTGTTCACGATCTCCTTGGCGATAGGGCTTGGCTGGCTGGACGGAAGGGATAAAACGCTTGCCTTCCAGGCGGCGAGCCAAGTCATTCAGGTTACGGTTGGGTACGATGGTGTTACGCAGACGTTCAAGAGTTTCAGATGCGCCATCGAGATTAAAATTGGCCAACGTTGGGTGTGGGGTGATGGTGTTACGTGCTGGTGGCGGTGTTTCATAGTGGATAATTGGCGTGGGAGTGTACGAGGAGGAGGGCGAAAGGAACAAAAGGGCACTCCCTGCACCTATAGCAATCAGGCTCAGGCAACAGCATGACACAACGAGTAAAATGGCAATGATGATCCAACCGGGGATTCGATTCATAGGATCCTCCAATACCTCTAAATTGAATTCTTGGATACGTTTTTACCAAGCCAAGGGTTGTTATAGCGTTCCTCGCCGACAGACGTTGCAGGGCCATGTCCGGGGAATAAGCGGGTTTGATTGGGGAGTGAAAAGATGTGGTGAGTAATGCTATGGGTAAGCTGATCAAAATCACCGCCTGGCAAGTCGGTGCGGCCAATACCGTGATAAAAGATCAAATCGCCACAAAAGGCAAGTTCCATCGTGGGGATATAAAAGATCACGTGTCCTGGTGAGTGCCCAGGCGTGTGAAGCACTTGAATCAGGGTGCTACCCAGTTGGAGCGTTTGCTTATGGTCAAAATTCAGGCTGGGGGTAACCTGCATGGTTAGGGTCCAACCGAACCAAGGTGCACCGCCTTGGGCTTGCCAGAGGGGAAAGTCATCGGGATGAAGGCCAATCATGAGGTCAGGGATCTGATCGGAAAGGGTTTGAACGCCGGCGATGTGATCAAAGTGGGCATGAGTGATCCAGATTTGCGATAAGTGAAGGTTTTCTTGTTGTAGAACCACAAAAATTTTTTCGCATTCGAAAGAGGGATCAATGATAACCGCTTCGCGTGTAGTGGGTTCGATCAATAGATAAGTGTTATTACCAAGTGGTCCTAAGGTGAATTCACGAATCGATAACATGGGTTTAATCCTCCCCCTGATTAGTTACCAGCGTTGGGGCGGGACGATAGCGTTCAGTAGCACCTAAACGATGACTGATAAAGAGTGTGCCGATTCCCAGCATTAGCGCAACCCAGTAAACTGAGAGAGGAGAACGTTGGTAAAGCCATCCGGCCAACCCAGCGCTAACCATAATCCCCAATGCATTAACGGTTTCGATCAAGCCAAAAGCGGAACCCACTTGCCAATCATTTATCAGAGAACGTGCCCAGGCTAAGATCATAGCCCGATAAAACCTGAAACCTCCCAAGAGGAAGTAACCCACACCAAACCACCAGGGGGAGCGACCCAACCAAATTAAGAGCACGAAAAGCATACCAGTTGTCAATCCGACATTAGCCCCTGACATGGGTTGGAGGTGACCAAAGAGCAGGGCTAAAACCGTTGTTCCCAGGCTACAAAGGCTTCCGAAAAGGCCTATCTGTTCCATGGTAACGTGATGGTAAGCGGTTAGAAAATTGGGTGTAAGGGGCTGGGCAAGGTATAAGGCGAAGATCCCAAGTGCATTAAACCCTAATAAGGCAAGAAAGTGACGGTTTAGGGGCAGGTTGCGCAGCGAGGCGGGCATTGGTGCTGGTTGGGTGGGTACAATAGGACGAACGAAAAGAACCAGCAAGGTTGAAATTACAAAGGTGACAAAGCCCAATAAATATATATGGCGTAGTCCCCAGCTCTGTGCTATGAATCCACCGACCATGGGTCCAAGCGCGGCACCTAGGGTAAAACTGGCCGAAGCCACACTCAGCGCCCGGGCTGGCGTCCAAGTGCCGCGTGCGGCAGTGATATATGTGTTCATCGGTGCCAATACGGATGAGGTAAGGCCGTAGATGACCAAGCCGGTTACGAAGCCGGTTAGGGTGTGGGCAGAAGCCATGAGCGCAGCGGCAAGCGTGCCTATGATCCATGAAAACCACATCAGTGGGCGCGGCCCAAATCGGTCTGTTAGATAACCGGCGGGAAGTTGTGTGAGCGCCATGGCGAGTCCCCAAGCGCCTAAAATTCCCCCGATGGCTACCGGTGTGGCGCCAAGCGTTTCCATATAGAGGGTTTGAAAAAACGTGAAAGCTCCCTCGCCAATTCCCCAAGCAAATAAAGAAATGACCACCAAAGCCAAATCACGCGTCATGAGGATGTCCCAACAACCGAAAAAGTTTTTAGGAAGGCAGCAATTTCGTGGAAAACAATGGGGTGATCAGTGTCGCAGGTGATGACATGACCGCTGTTTTCGAGCCAGATGAGTTTCTTCTCGGGGGTCTCAAGATGCTCATAGATGCGAATAGCGTTTTCGGGAGAAACTGCACGATCTTGTCGTGAATGAATGAGCAGTACCGGTATGCGAATAAGGGGAAGTTCCTGGCGCATTTTTGCAAGCAAGCTCATTAGCTGTTCAATACCAGCGGTAGGATAAGCAGGATATTCGCGATGACCTTTAGCCAGGGCAGGATTATGCCAATCCGGCGTACCTTTGGGCACCGTGGGAAGAAGATGCTTCAGCCATCGAATAAAGCGCAGGCGCCAATCGTGCGGAAGGTCATAGGGTGTTGAAAGGCCTACAGTACCGTGGAGCGGATAGTTTGCGGCAGCCAGCAGTGCCAGCACGCCGCCCATTGAAAGCCCGATGGCAAAAACTTGATCGTAGTTGGCGTGGAGCAAGGCTAGACCATCCTCGACGCTGGCTAGCCAGTCCTCCCAGCGACAACGCATCAAATCTTCTAGACGTGTTGCATGTCCCGCCAAACGAATACCCAGAACGGTGTAATTGAGATCGGCCAGGTATTCCCCCAATTTTCGCATTTCCTTGGGGGTGCCAGTGAATCCATGGATCAGCAAACAGGCCGTGCGACCACGGGGGAAAAAGAAGGGTTGAGCCTCGGACATCAGGACCATAGAGACGTCTTCCTTTGCAGTTATGCAAGGAGATTTATTAGGTCGCGTGGAAAGTCGGTGAGGGTTAAACAACCCTCCTCGGTTACTACGACGTTATCCTCGATGCGTATTCCTCCCAAACCGGGGAAGTAAAGCCCGGGTTCAATGGTGAAAACCATGCCAGGGGCTAGAGCCAAGGTGCTTTCGGCATATATATAGGGGGGCTCGTGGGCTTCTAGCCCAATGCCGTGACCGGTGCGGTGGGTGAAAAAGTCTCCGTATCCGGCTCGCGTGATAACACCCCGTGCCGTACGGTCAACTTCGCCAGCAGGGATGCCGGAGCGGACGCTTGAACGGGTGGTTTGATTCGCCTTGAGGACAATTTCGTGGGCAATTTTGAGATCAGGGGGAATTTCTCCCAGAGCAAAAACCCGAGTCAGGTCGGCGCAATACCCATTCCAGGTAGCTCCCCAGTCAATCAATACGATATCCCCGGGTTGGAGAATACGTTCCCCGGGCACAGCATGGGGATTGGCGGAATTGGGTCCGCTGGCAACAATGGGATCAAAAGGCAGATTGGGATCAGAACCGGCGTGCAAGAGTTGAATGTGCAGTTCGCCGGCAATATCGCGTTCGGTCACCCCTGGGCGAATGATCGGCAGGGTTGCCTGAAGAGCGTTTTGTGCAACTTCGACCGCCTTGCGTAGATAAGAGATTTCAGCCTGGGTTTTGCGAATGCGAAGATCGGCTAGCAGGTTTTCTGCGGAGACAAAGGTAGCGGCGGGCAGTGCGGTATGAAGTAAGTCGAGTTCAAGGAATCGCATGCGGGTGGGTTCAACCCCAATGCGGCAGGGTTTCCCTACTAAGGGTTGAACGGCTTGCTTGAAGGCTATTTCCCATTGGGTAGGGTCGTCTGGATAGGGGAAAGGTTGAAGGGGTAAAGCGCTGTCTTTCAAGTTGGACATTTCAAAGGCCGGCAAAATCAAGCGAGGTGGTTCCCCTGGTGTGAGGAGCAAGGCCATAGGGCGTTCGAAAAGGTGCATTTTGAGACCAGTGAGATAAAAAAAGTTAGGCCCTGGCACGATAACCAGAGCATCCAGACCAGCGGAATGAAGACGTTGGTATAAGTCGGTCATGATTGTGGTTATCACAGTTAAGACCTCCCAGGCCGATTATAACGCAAACCTCGTCCTTCTCTTTGAGAAGGGATACAGGTGTCCGCCTTAAGATATTAGGACATTCAGAGTTATAATAATACTGAATATGATCCTGGTGACGGGTGCAACGGGGTTCGTCGGTCAGGCGTTGGTGCGACATTTGGTGTCACGACGGCGTCCGTTGCGTTTGCTTTTAAGGCCAGGGGGCAAACCTTTCCGTCTGCCCAAGGGAGTTGTGATAGACGTCGCGGTTTGTGATTTGGGAGACGAACGGGCATTGGCGGCTGCGCTGCGAGGGGTGACACATGTGGTGCATTTGATTGGCGCCGAACGAGAAAGCAGTCGGGCATCATTTGAACGCGTGGATGTTCGGGCAACGCGCGCCCTGGCTGAAGCAGCCGCCAAAGCCAAAGTGCAACGTTTTGTGTATCTTAGCCATTTGGGGGCAGATCGGGCATCGGCTTTTCCCCTACTTAAAGCCAAGGGGATCGCTGAAGCCCTAATCATGAACAGTGGTGTGCCATTTACCATTATCCGTTCGGCAGTAGCTTATGGTCCAGGCGATCAGTTTGTCACTGGGTTAGCCACTCTTTTACGACGAACGCCGGGGATTTTTTTGATGCCTGGCGATGGTTCGATGTTGATGCAACCCATTTGGATTGGTGATCTCGTGGAAGCCCTGGATATAGCCTTGACATATCCTCCTTTGGAGAATCAAGTAGTCTCGATAGGCGGTCCCGAGTACCTTTCACTGCGTCAGATGGTGGATGTGCTTATGACAGCCCTGCATTTAAAGCGTTGGATCATCCATATGCCATTGGGAAATCTTAAAATACTGGCTTTGATCCTGGATCAATGGCGTGGTTTTCCGATGCCCATTTACTGGTTGGATTATTTGTCCACAGATCGTACCGCCTCCCTGGAAAACCTTCCGCGGATCTTTGGTATCATCCCGGCTCGTTTTCACCAACAAATTGGATTCTTGAGTGGGTTAAAGAACTCCTCCCCAGGACGATTAGGAGTACAGGAAGCATGACAACCCTTCAAGCGTTCTGTATTCATGGGCATTTTTACCAACCCCCTCGTGAGGATCCTATTACCGGAGAAGTCCCAGAAGAGAGCGGAGCAGCACCATTTCGTAATTGGAACGAACGCATTCATGCCCATTGTTATCGGCCCAATGCTGAATTGGGTAATTTCGGGCGAATCTCGTTTGATTTTGGTCCGACTCTACTTAATTGGATGAGCAGTTATGACCCGATCACGCTGGCGAAAATCGTATCACAAGAGCGCTGGCACTATCGGCAGCGAGGGGTGGGCAATGGATTAGCCCAGCCGTATTTTCATGTCATTTTGCCCCTATTACCGTGGCATGATCGAAAGACCCAAATTCTATGGGGATTGCGGGCGTTTGAACGTCGCTTTGGTCATACCGCCAGCGGAATATGGCTACCTGAGACAGCCGTGGATGAGGATACACTGGCTTTGTGTGCGGAATTAGGGGTTCAATTCACCATTTTAGCTCCCTGGCAAGCCGCAGACTCCGGTTTGGACGTAACTCAGCCTTATTGGTGGGAAGGCTCCAAGCAGCGCCTTGCTCTTTTCTTCTATCATCCTGATTTGAGTATGCGGGTTAGTTTTGATCCCGAGTCAACCTCGAATGCGGATCGTTTTCGTACTTTGGTGATGGAAGCCGCTGCTTACGGAGAGGGTCACGAGCGTTTGATCCTGATCGCCTCCGACGGTGAGGTATATGGCCATCACCAGCCCTTCCGGGATCATTTTTTGGCCCATTTGACCGAGACACAGGACGGCCTCTTGAAAAGGACCTATTTGGGAGAATGGTTAAAGGATCATCCACCCCGGCACAAGGTTGTCATACGATCGGCTACGTCATGGAGCTGTGGTCATCACCTTGCCCGATGGTCTCAAGGTTGCGATTGTACGCCCCAGAGTGAGTGGAAAGCCCCGTTTTGGGAAGCATTACACCGTTTAGGTGAGCAGCTAGATGGCTTATACATGCAAGTCTTAAGGCGCTATCTTCACCATCCCTGGGTGTTGGTTTGGCGCTACATTGACGTGTTGCTCGGACGCATTTCCCTAAGTGACTTGTTCTTTCAATTGAGTGGAGAGGTCCCCAAGGAACGGGTGTTACGTCAGGTGGATTATCTACTGCGAGCACAACTCAACAAACAGCGCATGTACACCTCATGTGGTTGGTTTTTTGAGGATTTTGGCCGCCCCGAACCCCAAATCAATGTGCGTTATGCGGCGCAGGCTGTATGGTGGAATACCCTGGCTACCGGTGTTGATTTATTTACTGAAACGGCGAATGCGTTGGCACGGGTGCGGAGTAATACGACATCTCTGAATGCTGCCGATGTTTTTACCACCCATTATGCTTATGCAGCACAGGCGCCGTTTCCGTTAGTTGAATTCTACCAGCCAGCTCGGTCAGTCACTGTTCGCCTGACTAACCATTGATGAATGTTCCCCTTACACTCATTTTGAGTCTAAATATTTTTTCTGCCACTCATAGAGTTTGTTGAGGGCTTCTAAGGGGGTGAGTACGTTCAGATCGAGGCTTTTCAGTTCTTCGAGTAAGGGGTTGGTCTCAGGGAAGAGGGTTAATTGCTGAGGGAGAGCAGGATTGAAAGATACCGCTCGTCCTGATGTGCGTTCCAGTTGTTCTAGAATTTCGCTGGCGCGTTGAATCACTGGGCGGGGTAAGCCGGCCAATTGAGCCACATGAATACCATAAGAACGATCTGCTCCCCCAGGGACGATCTTGTGCAAGAAAATTACACGGTTTTCAGCCTCGGTTACGGCCACATTGTAATTGCGCACACCGGGGAGGAGATCAGCTAATTGAGTTAACTCGTGGTAGTGGGTGGCAAAGAGCGTTCTTGGACGTAGCCGCGGATGATTATGTAAGTACTCGATGACAGCCCAAGCAATAGAAAGCCCATCGTAGGTAGAGGTACCACGTCCGATCTCATCCAGGATCAATAAACTGCGTTGGGTGGCATGGTTGAGGATGTTGGCCGTTTCGGTCATTTCCACCATAAATGTGGATTGACCGGCAAAAATTTCATCCTGGGCGCCTATGCGGGTAAAAATGCGATCCACACACCCGATGTGGGCGGAGGCGGCAGGGACAAAGGAACCAATCTGCGCCATCAGCACAATCAGGGCAACCTGGCGCAGAAAGGTAGACTTGCCGCTCATATTTGGACCGGTGATGATACGGATGACCTCACCCTCTTCAAAAACGCAATCATTGGGCACAAACCGTTCACCCTTAAGCATTTTTTCCACCACCGGATGGCGCCCCTCACGAATATCCAGTGTCAGGTCATCGGTAATTTCGGGGCGGGTATAGCCATTTAGTGCGGCGGCCTCTGCCAGGGCGGCATAAACGTCCAATTCAGCCAAAGTCTGAGCAGTCTCCAAGAGATGCTGACTGACGGCTATGACTTCTTGGCACAATTCTTTGAAAAGGCGAGTTTCGATCTCACGGATACGGTCTTCAGCATTTAGGATGAGAGCCTCATATTCTTTCATCTCCGGGGTGATAAACCGCTCCGCGTTGACCAGAGTTTGCTTGCGGATGTATTCTGGAGGCGCTTGCGAGGCAAGAGCGCGTGAAATCTCAATGTAATACCCAAATACTTTGTTGTAACCTACCTTGAGTGTTTTAATGCCAGTACGTTCGCGTTCGGCAGACTCTAGATTGGCAATCCAATCGCGCGCATGTTGAGAGGCTTGGATGATCTGATCTAATTCCGCCGAATATCCGGGGCGAAAAATGCCAGTGGTTTGAAGGGTCGCGGGTGGTTCATCAACCAAAGCCTCTTCTAATCTCTCATACAAGGCGGATTCTAAGTGAAGATGATCGAACACCATCTGGAGGGGTACAGGCAGCGCTCCCTCAAAAAGGCTATGTACTGCGGGCAGTCCACGCAAGATACTGCGCAAATTTGCTAAATCCCGTGGTCCAGCATGACCGGCAACGACACGATTGGTAAGCCGCTCCAGATCGCCCAAACCCTTTAATCGAGATCGCAATTCGGCGCGCAACATGCCCTGGGTGAAGAAAAAGGCAACGATGTCCTGGCGCTGGCGAATGGCTTCAGGGTTGATGAGAGGTTTACTTAGCCATTGGCGGAGTAAGCGCCGGCCCATGGGGGTAATGGTGTAGTCCAATACACTCAATAGTGACCCTTGGGTTTCGCCCTGGCGCATTGTTTCAGTGAGTTCTAAACTGCGCCGGGTATTGGCATCTAAAAGCATAAAATCTGAGGAAGTGTAAGTAGAAAGGCTAGTGAGCAGTTTTAGGGCATTGGGTTGGGTTTCTTGCAGGTATTGAAGAATAGCGCCGGCGGCACCGATGGCCAGAGGCTTTTTGGTGAGACCGTAGCCATCTAGCACAGCGACCCCGAAGTGATTCTTCAATACTTCCTGACAGCGTGCGGTTTCAAAGCGCCACGCAGGGAGTAGCGTAAGGTGATTGGGGATGATCTCACCGAAAGTGGCCTGGTGTTCAGGCAACAAGGTCTCAGCCGGTTGGATGCGGGTAAGTTCGGCGCGAAGCAGGGTTTCTAAATGCTCACCGCTCAACTCGGTGGCGCGGAATTCGCCCGTGGTAATATCTACATATGCGATACCGGCAGCGTTGTCCTGAGCAATGAGTGCGGCAAGGTAGTTATTGTAATCGGTTTTAAGTAAGGTGGGCTCAACGACTGTGCCCGGGGTTACCACCCGCACGACTTGGCGTGGAAATAAGCCGCGAGTGGGCTGATCGCCCACTTGCTCACAAATCGCAACGTGATAACCTTTTTCAATCAAACGGGAGAGGTAATTTTCAACGGCGTGATAGGGGATGCCAGCCATGGGCACGCGTACCCCTTTGGCCACATTTCGTGAGGTAAGCACGATATCGAGTTCGCGGGCCGTGATTTCAGCATCCTCATCGAAGGTCTCGTAAAAATCACCCAGGCGGAAGAATAAAATAGCGTGTGGGTATTGGCGCTTTATTTCGAGGTACTGCTGACGAATGGGTGAGACGTCCTCTTGGCTCATGGTTATCATTCTATGAACTTCAAAGGTTTTCGGCAAGGGTGCGAGGAAAGATTGCCTATATAATTCGTAATGAATTTACCATTCAACATGTAAGGAGGCACTATGACGGATGGTATCTATTCTCGGCATCCGGTTTTTGAAGGGGTTGAAATGGGTGTAGGCACGTGGGCATGGGGAGATCGTTTGGTGTGGGGATTTGGGCGTGGATATTCGCGGGAGGACTTGCAAGAAACCTTCCATTTTTGCGTTGAATCGGGTTTGACTTTTTTTGATACGGCAGAAGTTTATGGTCAGGGGTTGTCTGAGCGATTGCTGGGGGAATTTGTGGCTGGATTGGAACGTCCGGTACGTATTGCAACCAAATTTATGCCCTATCCGTGGCGCTTGAGTCGAAGGGATTTGCTGCGTGCGCTTCAGCATAGCCTGCAGCGCCTGCGGCGAGAGCAGGTTGATCTCTATCAGATCCATTGGCCATTACCACCGGTGCGAATTGAGGTTTGGATGGAAGCCATGATCGAAGCTGTTCAGCGCGGGTGGACGCTGGCGGTGGGCGTTTCTAATTACAATTACGATCAAATGATGCGTGCTTATGAAGTACTAACCCGCCATGGTATCCCTTTGGCCTCGAATCAGGTGGAATATCATTTACTGGATCGAAGCGTCGAGCAGAATAAGGTTATGCAAGCATGCCGAGATTTGGGGATCACATTGATTGCGTACAGTCCATTGGCAATGGGAGTGTTGACTGGCAAATACACGCCGGAAAACCCACCTCAAGGTTTTCGAGGACGGCGCTATAATCGCCAATACTTGAAGAGAACTCAACCCTTGTTGCAGGCGTTACGAGACATTGGGGTTGCCCATGGTGGGCGTACGCCGGCACAGGTAGCGCTAAATTGGGTCATTTGTAAGGGGGCGTTGCCAATCCCCGGGGTAAAAAATCGGGCTCAGGCTGAGCAGAATTTAGGGGCATTGGGGTGGCGACTTTCAGATGAAGAGGTGGCAAAATTAGACGAAATTAGCAAACGGGTAACGCGCGCTGGCTCAGTTTAATCCTCGAATTCCAAGGTCAGAGACTGCTCGTCAGGGAGTTCGCCCGTTGCCTCTACTTCGATCTCGGCAAAGAGCGTGGGTTGATGGGCGATAACCAGGCGCTGTTTGACGAGTTCCAGCATAGCCAGGAATGTGACCACAACCTCGGTGCGGGTGGTTCGTTGCCCTAGAAGATAACGGAACGTGATGCGGGGGATTTGGCGCAGTGTTTGCAGTAAATGGGAAATTTTCTGACGAATCGTGATCCGAGGAAGCGTGACCGCTTTCTCAAGCGCCTCGGGAGAGGTGCGCCGGATCAGGGCATTGCGTGCGGCAAGGATCAGTTCTTCAAGAGAAAGATCTTCCAGGTGGGGTTTAAGATTGAGATGACGAAGTAAAGGGGGAACACCCCGGGTATAGGTGCGTAGGTTTTGATTCTCGCGCTGGTGTAAATATTCAGCGGCTTCTTTGAATCGTTTGTAGCGCTTTAATTGTTCCACCAGGTCGTCTTCATTGGCGGGTTCTTCTTCGGGAACTTGGCTAACTTCCTGATTTGAGGGAGAACGCGGAAGAAGTGCTGCTGATTTGATTTGGAGTAACCGGGTTGCAATCACTAAGAAGGCTGAGACCTCTTCGGGATCATGATTCTCGAGGTGTTTGAGGTGTTCAAGGTATTGATCGGTGACTTGGGCTAGTGAGAGACGGGTGATATCAAGTTCGGCTCGCTCGATAAGATACAGCAAGAGATCAAGTGGTCCTTGGAATACATCGGTGATAACCGTGTAGGACGCAACAGGATGGATCACGGAAGCGGTCATAGCAGGTGGGATTATAGCATTTTATGAGGGGTAAGAATGATGCTCAGGCCTTTCTGTCTCTCCGTTAACAAGTATAATTAGAGCGTATGAATGATAAATCGCTAACGCACCTGGATGAACAGGGACGGGCGAGGATGGTGGATGTTTCGGCTAAGCCCGAAACGTTGCGCATTGCCATAGCCAAAGGAGAGGTGAGGCTAAAACCTGAAACTTTGGATTTAATCCGACAAGGATTGATGAAAAAAGGGGATGTGCTCACCGTGGCGCAAATTGCAGGGATCATGGCGGCTAAACGGACCGCGGATTTGATCCCGCTCTGCCATCCTCTTCCGCTTCATCAGGTGGAAGTTACCTTGACTCTGGAAGATGCGCTTCCCGGTGTTGTGATAACGGCATCAGCGCGCACAACGGCTAAGACCGGTGTAGAAATGGAAGCGTTGATGGCTGTTGCAGTCAGTGCTTTAACCGTTTACGATATGGTAAAGGCGGTCGAGAAAACCGCTCAAATTACTAATATCCGTTTGGTTGAAAAACACGGTGGGCAAAGTGGCGATGTCATCCATGAGTGATTCTCGGACAGAAGGAACATCTCTAATTCGCCTAAAGATACTTCTCTTTGCCCATTTACGTGAGATTGTTGGCACTAATCACCTGGTCCTGAATCTTCCTCGAGGATCGCGAGTACGGGACTTAAGGCAAATTCTCAAATCTCGCTTTCCAGAACTGGGGCAACGATTGGAAAACGCCATCGTAGCAGTAGACCAGGTTTTTGCCAGTGATGAGGATATCTTAGACGATGAAGCCGAAGTAGCCCTCTTTCCGCCGGTGAGCGGCGGCGCAGGGCCAACGATTGTAGCAGTATTGGATACCGCTTTGGATTTGGATGCATTGGTTGCTCAAATTGTCCAACCCAGCACCGGGGCTGTCTGCGTTTTCACGGGAATCGTGCGTGCAGAGACTCAACGTGGTGAGCCACATCAGACGGTTGCCCTGGAATATGAAGCCTATATTCCCATGGCTGAAGCCAAAATGCGCCAGATCGCGGATGAAATACGGCAGCGTTGGCCTGAAGTGCAAGGGATTGCGATGATACAGCGTATTGGGCGCCTTGAAGCTGGTAGCCCGACCGTGGCTATTGCATGTGCCGCCGCACACCGTGATTTGGGAGTATTTGAAGCTGCGCGTTACGGCATTGACCGCTTGAAAGAGATTGTCCCGGTGTGGAAGAAAGAGATTGGCCCACAGGGTGAAACCTGGGTGGAAGGGCATTACCATCCCAGGCGGGGGGAATAGTGAGATGGGGTGCGTTGTATGTACCCTTTGCGGTGTTCCGTATCCCGATGAGGGCGTGCCTTATCGTTGCCCGCAATGCGACGGTGTTTATGATTATGATTCACCGCCAATCTTTAATCCCCACGATTTGCGCCACGATCTCCCGGGCCTTTGGCAATATTGGTCAACCCTAGCTTTACCTTCCACGGCTGAGGTGCTTTGGCTAGGAGAAGGGAAAACTCCTTTGGTGCCCCTGCCTTATGCTGGGAACAAAGTATATCTTAAACTGGAGTCCCTGAACCCTAGTGGCTCGTACAAAGATCGCGGCAGCGCTGTTCTGGTCAGTTGGTTATTGGCGCGAGGCGTGAAGGAGGCCGTAGAGGATTCTTCCGGTAACGCAGGGGCTTCGTTTGCGGCTTATGCGGCACGGGCGGGTTTACGGGCGGTGGTTTATGTGCCGGAAAGCGCCTCTGGCCCGAAACGATTACAGATTGAACGCTATGGAGCAACCTTGGTGCGAGTCCCGGGCCCACGGTCGGCGGCGGCGCAGGCGGTACTAGAAGCCGTTCAGCAGGGAGCAGTTTATGCCAGTCATGCGTATTTACCGTTTGGCTTGCCCGGAATCGCTACCATTGCCTATGAGGTGTGGGAACAATTGGGACGACGGGTACCAGGAACGGTTATTACTCCGGTGGGACATGGTGGCCTCTTAATTGGGATCGTGCGGGGGTTTCAGTCGCTTAAGCAATGCGGCGTGATCTCTCAAACCCCATATTTTGTGGGTGTGCAAGCCGCGGCGTGCGCGCCAGTGGTGAGCGCGTTTCAAAATCGGGGAGGCGTGCACGAGTTGACAGTGGAAGAGCGTCCAACCCTGGCAGAAGGTGTTCGAGTGCGCCAACCGGTGCGTTTGGAGGCCCTATTACGAGAAATTTCCCCCGATTGTGGTACCTTTGTGGCGATTGAAGAGCCTGAAATTGAACAGGCGTTCATTACTTTGGCGCATCAGGGCGTGTATGTGGAACCAACGAGTGCGCTGGTTTGGGCTGCGCTAGAGCGGCTGCATGTGAGGTTACCGGAACCGATTGTTCTTGTGATAACCGGTTCAGGGTTGAAATATGGCCCTTGAAATTACCGGAACCGGAGGAACGCAAATTGCTTACCTCTGTAGGGTGAGGGGATTGCGCTTCTTGGGTTCCTGGCAGGAGGTTAAACGTGGGCAACGAAACACCTGTAGAGAAGGTCGAATCTCCTCAGGAACTTGCGAATCGCCTGGGACTAAAGTTTAAGGATTGGCTGCTTCTAAGCCGTGCACTTACTCATCGCTCTTATCTCAATGAGCATCCCGAGGCTATTGAGGATAATGAGCGCTTGGAGTTTTTAGGGGATGCGGTGTTGGATTTTCTGGTGGCGGTATGGTTATATCATCGCTATCCGGAAATGCCCGAGGGTGATCTAACTCGGATGCGGTCAGCGCTAGTGCATACCGAGCAACTGGCCGAGTTCGCACGGCGGATTGACCTGGGTCGAGCACTACGACTTGGGCGCGGCGAAGCCCAAGCCGGAGGGCGGGACCGCCCTTCATTGCTTTGTGACACATTTGAAGCCTTAATTGGAGCCCTCTATCTGGATCAAGGCCTTGAAGCCGTTGAAGAGTTTCTAACCCCGTTTTTGGAAGAAGCCGCTGAAGACGTGTTATTGCATTACCGCGTGGAAGATCCCAAGAGCCTGTTACAGGAATGGGCACAGTCCCAGGGGTTGGCTGCTCCGCGCTATATCACCCGCAACGTGTATGGCCCGGAACATGCCAAAGTGTTTGAGGTCGAGGTCTTGATCAATGGCAAAGTGTGTGGGTGGGGGAGCGGATCGAGCAAGCATGCGGCAACGAAATCGGCGGCCCGCGATGCTATCCGACGCCTGGGCATTGTCCCAGAGACTATGCTGTGAAAGGGTGAGGTGCCGCATATGGCAAGTCGGCTAAAGTCCCTGGAATTGCAGGGGTATAAAACGTTTGCCTCGCGCATTCTATTTGAATTTCCTGGGCGTATTACCGCTATTGTAGGACCAAATGGCTCGGGAAAATCAAACATCGCAGATGCAATTCGGTGGGTATTAGGCGAACAATCCTTCTCACTACTGCGGGCGCGCAAGACTGAAGACATGATCTTTTCCGGCTCGGAGCACCGACCGCGAGCCGGAATGGCATTGGCGACCATTGTATTTGATAATGAGGACCAGTGGCTACCCCTTGAATTTAATGAGGTGAGCATCACGCGGCGTGCCTACCGTGATGGTCAGAATGAATATCTGCTAAACGGTCAACGGGTGCGCCTCAAAGAGATCACAGAATTACTCTCACGAGCCGGCCTTTCCGAGCAAACTTATACCATCATTGGTCAGGGATTAATTGATGCAGCGCTCTCATTACGCCCAGAAGAGCGGCGGCGCTTCTTTGAAGAAGCCGCTGGAGTTGGGCTCTACCGCATCCGCCGTGAAGAGGCGTTAAATCGGTTGGATGCCACTCGGCGTAACCTTGAACGGGTGCAGGATATCCTAACCGAACTAGAGCCACGAGTGAAGAGCCTTGAGCGGCAAGCTCAGCGTGCCCAAGAATACGAACGCATTTCAGCCGACTTGAAACTTCTCTTACGAGAATGGTATGGCTATCATTGGTATCAGGGCCAACAACGGGTTGTTCATTCTCGAGCGGCAGTGAGAAAGTTGGAGCAACATCTGGCCGATCAACGCGCCCGGCTGGAGGGACTAGAGATTCGGCTTAAGGAAATACGCGATAGCCTGACCGATGTGGTTAGCCAAATTGAAGCGCTGAAAGAGCAAAAGCAGAATCTGGAGCGCGAGAAAGCGCGGGTAGAACGTCAAATGGCTGTTCTGGAAGAACGCCAGGTAGCTTTGGAAGCACAACAACAAAACGCGCGTGTGGAACGCGAACGCTTAGAAACAGAACGTACCGAAATTCAGGTCCAGATTGCCACATTGGAACGTGAACGTGACCAGGTGCAGGTCGAGATAGAGGGTGCTCAGCGCGAAATTGGCACCTTGACTCAGCAATTGGAAACCCGGTTGTCAGAAGAGCAGGCGTTGGTTGCCCGGAAGTCCGAACTCCAAGCCGCAATACAGAACCTCGAAAAACGTCATATGGCTTACGGGGTCGAGCGTGAATCGCATCAGCGGCGGCTAAGAGAATTGGACGAGCAAATGAGACGCGCCAGCCGCCAAAAAGAGGAACTAGTGCGCGTCCTTGAGGAGGCTAAAAATCAACTGACTCAAAAAAGACAAGCCATGGAAGCCCTAGAAGCGAGAGTTCAGCAACTTTCATCTGAGTTAGGAATACTTTCTCAGCAATTGGAAGCAAATCGTGAACGGTTGAGACAACTTCAAAAGGAACAAGATGCTGTTGAGGCTGCCATCCTTAAAGCGCAAGCTGAATTATCGGTGATTGAGCAAGCTGAGGCTACCCTTGAGGGTTTCAGCCAAGGCACACAGGCTGTTCTTCAGGCGATACACAATGGACAACTTACGGTGCGAGTGCAGCGCTTGAGTCAGGTTTTGAGCGTTTCTCCTGAATACGAGCGCGCCATTGCGGCGGCATTAGGCGACCGGATTGAAGGGTTGGTTTTAGAAAACCCGCTCTCCCTAGAAGATCTTTTGTCCTTTCTGGAAGGGGATGACCGCGGACGGGCTGTTTTTTTGATGAATCAACATGGCCACCACAAGCCCGAGTCTCTGGCTCTTCAGGATGAAGCCTGCTTAGGCCGGGCGGTTGATTTTGTGCAGGCCCCGGGGGAGATTCAAGTAATAGTCCAAGCACTATTGGGCAACATATGGGTCGTTCGTCATCGCAAAGATGCTCAGCGGTTGTTGACTCAATTGTCCCCAGGGGAGCGATTGGTGACATTGCAGGGAGAAATTTTTGGTGCTGATGGTGTGATTGTTGCGGGTTTGGATCGGCGGGTCAGTCTGGTGACTCGTCGCCGTCGCCAACAAGAACTTAAGGAAACGCTACGTCGTTTAGGGCAGAAGTTAGAGAAATTGCGCGGCGAAAAGCAGGCAATTGAAATTGAACTGGCGCGATTAGAAAATGAACGTATAGGGAAAGAACGCGAGTACAAGCGTCAGCGGGGAGATTTGGAACAACGGCGACGCGAACAGGATGGATTACTTGGGCGCCTCCGGCGCCAAGAAGAGGAATTGAACCGGATCGAAGAGTCGTTCCACCACAATGAGGCGCAGCGGAAGGTTATTGAGCAGCAAATAGAGACCCTAGTAGAGCACACTCAAGCCACCCAAACCAAATTAGAAACTCTGCGTGACCAATTGAAACACGTGAGCGAGGCGATGGATGCCTTGGCGGTTGGCACGATCAGGGAGCAAATTGCACATTGGCGCTCGGTAGAACGGATGGCGTCGCAGCGCTTAAGCTACCTGACGCAACGTTTAGGTGACTACCAACATAATTTACAACGCGCGGAGGCACGCCTAAAAGACTTAGATGAGAAAACCATACAATTCCAAAGTATGCTCTCTGGTTTGGACCAGGAGATGAGCGTTCTGCGCCAGCAGCATCAGGAGTTGGCACAAGCCGAAACGAAATTAAGCGAAGGCTTTTTGCCGTTAGAGGCTGAGCAACACCGCTTGAAGGTTGAGCAAGAACAAGTGATGGGAGAATGGCGTGCCCAACAACAGCAACTGGCGTTTCTGGAAAAGCAGTATCAGCAGGCACAGCTGGAGTATATGCGAGATGAAGAAGCCTTAGCTGTGCTCCAACGGCGCATTGAAGAGGATTTAGGACTGGTGTCATTCACTTATATCGAAACTGTTGCTGGGCAAGAGCCGTTACCGCTAAATGGTTTAGTAGCAGAACTACCAGCACGGCAGCAGTTACCGCCAGAGATTGAAGAAAGCATCTCCCGCTACCGCAGTCAGTTGAAACGAATTGGGAATATCTCACCGGATCTACTCAAAGAATATCAGGAACTAAAAGCGCGTTACGATTATTTGCACACGCAAATGGAAGATTTAAAACAAGCCGAAAGCGATTTGCGCGAGATTATTGCTGAGTTGGATGGACTGATCAAGGAAGCGTTTGCACGCACGTTTAAAGCGGTAGCAGCGGAGTTTCAACAAAATTTTGTGCGGTTGTTCGGTGGTGGAGAGGCGAGGCTGTACCTAGAGGATGAATCTCGCCCCGGTGAAGCGGGGATTGAGATCGAAGTACGTTTGCCGGGGAGACGAGAGCAAGGCTTGGCGCTGCTCTCGGGTGGCGAGCGTAGTTTGACTTCAGTTGCCTTGGTGTTTTCGCTGTTGAAAGTTGCACCGCCACCGTTCTGCATTTTAGACGAAGTTGACGCCATGCTTGATGAGGCCAATGTGGGTCGCTTTTGTGAGATGCTCAAAGAATTGAGTCAGACAACCCAATTTATTATCATTACCCACAATCGTAACACTGTACAAACTGCCGATGTGATCTATGGTGTCACCATGGGCAAGGATATGACCAGCCAGGTGATCTCATTGAAATTAGAGAACCTGGCCGAGATTTTGGTTTAGAGCCGTTGAATCGCGACACGAGATAGCACAAAAGAACCCCCGTAATCGTTCGGGGGTTCTTTTGTGGATATTATCCCTGATTAGTTGCCGGCAATGCCGGGCGGCAATGTGGGCTCGGCCGGTAATTTGCCTTGCCAAACGTTATCGTAACGCTCAACTTTAAGTTCGGGCTTCTTGCGGTCAAGCCATTCTTGATATTTTTGGTTCAGCAACTGCTGACGGCGGTCGGCAGAGATTGGGCGCACCTCATGTCCCAAAAGTTGGATGATGTGCCACCCAAATTCTGTTTTCACCGGTTGGCTGATTTGCCCGATCTCGGTGAGCGCAAAGGCGGCATCTTCGAAGGCTTTGGTCATCTCACCTTTTCCAAACCAGCCTAGGTCGCCGCCGCGATCTTTGTTGCTGGTATCTTGCGAGACCTCTGCCGCAAGTTTGACCCAATCCTCACCTGCCGCGAGGCGTTTGAGGACGTTTTGGGCTTCTTCTTCCGTCTTAACCAAGATATGGCGTGCCCATACTTGTTCTTCTTCGTAAGGGATTTCAGTATCCAGTTTCTTCATTAGCTTATCACGCAGTAGAAAGGCCTTAAAAAACGCTCGTAGATCGGCTTCCTCCAGACCAGTTTCCGCCTTTAACCTCTCCAAATACTGATTGTAATTGGTGCGAAAACCTTCTTCGGTCAGTGGTGTGGGTGTGGGAAGAGGTGTTTCGGTGGGGGTTGGTGTCACATTCGGGTCCTGGGTGGGGGTCGGTGTTGCCGTAGGCCAGGGCGTTGGGGTCGGCCCAGTGGTGGGAGTGCTAGTGGTGGTAGGAGTAGCCGTAGGAGGAACAAGCGTGCGCTGAATGGGATTTAAGGTTGCTGTGGCATAGGGTGTGCTGGTTGGGGCGGGTGTTGGTGTCCCCTCGGGATAGTAGCCGAAAGCCTCTTGAATCGCGCGTGTCACTTCCTCCTCACTTACGCTAATGCCCAACGTGGCGGCTTCATGCTCGAGGATGCGGGCCTCGATTAGGGCGTCTAAGGCTTTGGAGCCCAAAGAGTTGGAATCATTGAGTTGGGCAACGCTTTGTTGAATTTGGGCCTCAAAATAGGCTTGAGAGGCAGGGTCAAAGTTAAAAAGCTGCTTGTACTGTGCCAGGGTAGTGATGCTCTGAATCAGTTGATAGCGTTCAAACCGGACCCGTTTTTGCAATTCTGACAGCGTAATGGGGGTACCTGCTACCCGGGCTACTGGCCGTTGCTGTTGTAAGACAAATTGGTCTAGTAGGCCGTAAGCAATTACCAGGACCACTAGGGCAATAATCCCCACAGTACCCCAGAGGACTAGGCGCCGATTGCGTAGTTCACGCTCAACGCGGCTTTGTTGCTTGCGAGAGATTGCTTTTGTTTTGGGTTTCTTTGCCATGATAACGCCTCGAAAGTGGCATACACAAAATAAAGGGCATGAGCGGTTGGCTACATGCCCCTATCTTGCGTTAGTGATGGCTTAGAGTAAGCCTTCACTCAAATCTTTGGCTACAAAGGGGAGCAAAGCGAGGTGACGTGCCCGCTTTATCTCACGCGCCAGCAGGCGCTGGTGCTTGGCGCAGGTTCCGGTTTGCCGTCGTGGTCGGATCTTGCCCTCCTCAGTGAGAAAACGGCGAAGCAAATCTACCTGCTTATAATCAATGACAGTATTCTTGTCAGCGCAGAATTGGCAGATTTTTGGACGAGCAGCATAGCGACGTGGAGCCGCTACCTGTTCGTGTTCGGTTAATTCAACGTCAGTCATGCTTCAAACTCCTAGAAAGGGTATTCGTCTTCATCCAAATCTTCATCTGAGCGTTGAGAATCTTGTAGCGTCTCGGCGAAGTGATTATTGTTAGAGAGAGGCTCGCGGCGTTCGCCCAGGATCATCATCTCATTGGCCACAATTTCCACCGAAGTATGCTTGTTCCCTTCGCTGTCTTCCCAGCGGCGTGTTTGCAAACGTCCCTCAACATAAACTTGTTGACCTTTGCTAAGGTACTGCTTACAAATTTCGGCTAGATTTCCCCACGTCACCACGTTGAACCACTCGGTTTCGGTATGACGTTCGCCATTGGACGTATTCCAGGTGCGCGTTGTGGCGATGGTAAACGTGGTAACCGGTCGTCCAGAGGGGGTATAGCGCATCTCCGGATCGCGCCCCAGATGGCCAATTAACATGACTTTGTTTAAGCCCCGACTCATTTTCACACTCCGCTGAGGTTGCCCTAACAGAAATTATCCTCGATTGACAATTAAAAACCGCATGATGGGCTCTAGATAGCGCAAGTTGCGCTCGAGTTCGGCGCTGAAGGCAGGGGGCATTTGCATTTCGAAGAGAACATAATGACCTTCATGGCGCTTGCGGATGGGATAAGCCAAATGGCGTTTGCCCCACAAATCCACTTTGCTTACGGTACCCCCTGCTTCATTTATCCATCCCTTGACCTTCTCGATCACTCCTTGTAAAGCTGCGTCATCCAACTCGGGTTGGACCACAAAAACTAATTCGTAAGTGCGCATAAAAAGATGTTCCTCCTTCTTTCCTTGGGTTTGCCCTCCACCTTGAGGTGAAGGGTGGAAAGCAGTTTTGAGGTCTGCTTTGGCGAGCCCAAGTTTACTACGAAACCTGGGATTCGCAAAGGGTTTTAACGCCATAGGAAGCGGCGTGTGCTAGAATAGTCGAAGTTTTTACGTTCAATATTGATACCAGGAGGAGACTAATGGAAATTGAGATCTTATATCGTCCTTCATATTCTTTGGCGCGGGTTAAATTGGCGGCTAATGAAGCCTTGTTGGCTGAAACCGGCGCCATGGTGGGTATGTCGGCTGGGGTTCAACTGGAGACCAAAATGAAAGGGGGATTTCTGAAGTCCTTGAGCCGTTCTGTATTAGGGGGTGAATCGTTTTTTGTTAATACCTTCAGGGCCCCGTCTCAGGGAGGTGAGATTTTATTAGCGCCGACGTTGCCCGGGGACGTTTTTCTTTTGGAGTTGGAGAACGAGACCTATCTGGTTCAATCGGGGTCATTTATGGCATCCAGCGAAGGCATACAGACCGATACCAAGTGGTCGGGGGCGCGTACGTTCTTCGGTGGCGAAGGATTGATCATGTTACGATGCAGTGGCAACGGAAAGCTTCTGCTTTCAAGTTATGGCGCGATTCACGAACTTGATCTTAAGGCAGGAGAGACCTATACCGTAGACACGGGACACTTAGTGGCTTTCAAGGAACAAATTGGCTTTCGGGTTCGCACGGTAGGAGGACTTAAGTCTACTCTTTTCGGGGGAGAGGGCCTGGTGGTTGATCTGACCGGACCGGGCAAGGTCTTATTGCAAACGCGCAGTGAGGGTGCATTTTTGGATTGGCTGATCCCCAAGATCCCCAAACGTTCGTCGGATTAAGGTCTCAATGACCATTTGCGTTCAATAGGGCAAACCGGCAATGGCATGCAGCACTGCTCGCGCCAGTTGGGCATCGTCGAGGGCACGGTGGCTGTTGGGAAGCGGGATGCCAAGAAAGCGTCCCGCTTCCTCAAGTTTGAAGTAACGATAAGCGCGACGATTAGGGTCCCATTCGCCGCGGAAATCCGCAAAGATTTGCATAATATCCAGAGTAGTGATGGGTTCTTGCCACTTAAAACCGTAACGGGTGAGGGACTGTTCCATCATGCGCCGGTCGAAATCGGCGTTATAGGCTGCAATCAGACGCCCCTTAAGAAGGGGACGGATAGAGTTCCATACGATTGGCCAGGGTGGTGCTGTTTTCACTTCGTCGTCGTGAATACCATGCACGGCAATGACTTCGGGTGGGATAGGGCGCGAAGGGCGAACAAGAGACTGAAATAAGGGGCGCCCATCATGTTCGATGATGGCGACCTCGATAATCTCGGCGTTTTTGTCCAAGCCGGTAGTTTCGGTGTCCAAATATAACGGCCGTTTTTCGATTTGTTGGCGTGCAAATTCCCGGATTTGATTGCGAAAGTACCCAATATCCATATTATTCAAGGGAGATTCCAATAAGAGATTTCTTCGAGATAGATCGTGAAACCAGGGGTATCGTGAGCAGCAATGACTGCGCCGGTGTATCCCTCGGAGGTGAATTGATCATCATTGATTTCGTCCAGCAGGACACCATTTGCATAAAGGCGATATGTGCTACCTTCCAACCAAACACCCAAACGATTGGTTTGATCTGGTCCGGTTTTGATCACTTGTTGGTCGTCACGACGTTCAAGGAGATCAACGTATTTTTCACCATCCCAATAACCAAACCCGTAGTGTCCATCACACGTGATTGTGAACCAGTAACCGCGGATAAAGTCAGGCGAACGCACAATCAGACCATATGTATCTTGTCCCGCACAGTTACCGGTTCGGAAAAGCCCTTCTATGTAACCATCTTGTAGCTTTCGTCCGCCAGTGCGCCAACCATGGTACCCTGTCGCATATTTGCTGGTCAGGATCATGGCTCCGTTCTGGATACGGATCAGGGTATTATCATCCTCGTAAACTTTACCCTCTAAACCGAAGGAACGTCCATTGTCAAGAGTTTCGGTATAGATGGGATCTCCCAATTGTAAACGTGGATCTCCCGAAGACTCAGCACGGGGTGTTGGAGAGGGTTCCGTTGTGGGGGTTGCAGTAAGAAGAGGTAAAATCTGTGTAGGCTGGGGTGTGATACTAGGAATAGGGGTGGGTTGTAAGGCGTATTGGGTTAGCGTTTGAGCCACATTGGTTCCGATGAGATCAGGAGTTGCCCTTAATGTGCTGACCGGCAAATTGCAGGCCAAAGCCGTTAGCAGTATCAGACCAAAAAATAATCGCATTACTCTGGGCACAAGGATCTCCTCGGTTTGGGTTCATACGAATTATAGTCTAAAATTGTGACCAGTTGCGCGAGAAAAGCCATGATGACCCCAACAAACATCGTTGTCGCTTTTTATAAACCTTATGGGGTGTTGAGTGCTTTTACCGACCCTGAGGGCCGCCCAACCCTTAAGAACTACATTTCACTGCCTGACATCTATCCGGTGGGACGATTGGACTTTGATAGTGAGGGTTTACTGCTGCTCACCAATGACGGAGGTCTGATTCATCGTCTCACGCATCCCCAGCATCATGTGCCGAAGACCTATCTGGTTCAAGTGGAAGGTGTAATTAGCCCTGAGGCCGTTGCAGCCTTGCAGCGAGGGGTGGTAATCAAAGGACGCAGAACGCGACGTTGTCAGGTTGTTGTTATTCCGGAGCCATCGCTGCCACCGCGTGAGAAGCCTGTCACCCCTCATGGTCCAACCAGTTGGCTACGGATCGTCCTATTTGAAGGGATGAAGCGGCAAATTCGCCATATGACGGCAGCGGTAGGGTATCCGACATTGCGTATTGTGCGCATAGCCATTGGGCCGATTAATCTGGAAGGGCTTCTACCGGGACAGTGGCGTTTTCTTTCCCCGCTGGAAATTGAGCGGTTGCAGGAGGCTTCTCGCTGGTAGTTGCGTCGGCTGGGATTGTATATAATAACCCCATATGAAGACCCAAGTGATTCGGGTTGAGCCCTTCGATGATGTGTTATCGGTGGGGGACAAGATGGCCTGGACCCAGGCCCAGCGAATAATTTTGATTTTTCCCTCTCGACGAGCACCACGCTTTAGTCAGCTGGACTGGGTGCGTTTGGAACGACGTGCGCGAGCTTTGGGGGCTCAACTTGCTGTGGTATCTCGTCGTTCAGATATAGCCCACCTGTGTTTGGAAGCGGGAATACCTGTGTTTCGTAGTGTCGAGGCGGCCCATAAAGAACGCTGGCGCCGTTTGAACACTGTACTTCGGCCATCTCGTTTGGCTTCTCAGCTTCAAACATTGAAACACCAACGGCAAGATCTTCGGACCGCGCTCGTTTCAAGGGTTCCCCAACCAATGCCTTGGGGGCTGAGGTTGGTTGTCTTTTTGTTCGGTTTTGTGGCCGTGTTGGTCTTAATGGGCCTGCTCGTACCCAGCGCTACGCTTGAGATTGAACTGCCAAAGCGTTTACAGATAGCCGAAATACCGGTTCGTCTTTCTCCCCAGGTGCAGATTGTACAGGTGCAGGGCGTACTCCCCTGTCGCGAAGTGAACACCGAGATTGAATCCCAGCATGACGAGATCGCCAGTGATTCGGCCAGCTGGCCCGATACCTATGCACGCGCCGAGGTGGTGCTTGAGAACCTGACCGGAGTCTCTCAAATCATTCCTAAGGGCACGATATTCGTAGCTCCTGAGCCCGAACCGGTACGTTTTGAGGCTCTGGAGAGTGCTGTACTCCCAGCGGGTGTGGGACAGACAACTACGCTTGCGGTAACGGCTGTGACTTCGGGGAGCAAAGGAAACGTGCCGGCTGGGGCGATACGTGAGGTTGAAGGCGCATTGGGAACGACCGTGCGGGTATATAACGCTGAACCTGCACAAGGTGGCTCGGATCGGATAGTAACTGTAGTTAGTCAGAAGGATGTAGAACGTGCCCGGCAACGATTATTGGATATTCAATATCGAGAAGCCACCAGTGAATTACAGGCACGTATCAGCCCAGAGGAGGAGTTGATTTCGTCCACAATACAATTACAAAAAGTCCTGGAGGAGAAAACGTTTCCGGCTATAGGTGAACCTGCGTCAATCTTTAAAACGGTGGTCAGGGGTCGGTATTCTGGGTGTGCAGTTAAGAAAAGCGATGTACAAGTGTTTGTGCGCACCATTCTCGATGCTCGCACGCCTCCAGGCTATCAGGCTTTAAACAAAGATGTGCAGGTTGAGTGGTTGGGGCAGGGATCAATCGAAAGCCGTGAATTTTCCTTAATCCTTAAAGCCAATCGGTGGTTGATCCCCGCTACGCAAGTTGATATTATGACCCACACTCTGGTTGGTCAGCCGATTATGCGGGCTGAGACCGTTTTAGGTGCATTATGGAAGGGTGTAAAGGTTGAAACAATTCGGTTATTTCCCTCGTGGTGGGGGCGGTTTCCATTTCTTCCGTGGCGCATCCATATTTCTCTGAAATAAAATATATGCGAGTTTTATGTGTTGATCCAGGCGAAAAACGCATCGGTTTGGCAGTGAGTGATCCCAGCGGCACCATTGCCCGACCGCTCACCATCCTAGAACATCGTTCTCGGGAGGTGGATGCTCGAGAGATTGTGAATCTAGCGGAATCGTTGGGGGTTGGACTGATTGTTGTCGGTGTGCCTTATACATGGAATGGTACAATTGGGCCAGCTGCTCGTCGTGCTTTGCGCTTGGCCGACGCAATCCGAGCGGTTGGTTCCATTGCGGTGATGACCTGGGATGAAAGTGGCAGTTCTCAGCGTGCCCAAGCCCTGTTGCAAGAAATGCATGCTTCGCGCAAAAAGCGGCGTGAGCCCCTAGATCACCGCGCGGCGGCAATTATTTTGCAGGATTTTTTAGATATTCAAGCCGATTTGAAAACAAAACCGCCGCATAAACCTGAGACGGAAGATGATGAGAGCCAAAAAGCATGACGTCACGTAAAAAACGGACTGCTCGAGTAGGACTTTTTATCTTTCTCTTACTGAGTTGTTTGGGGGGACTCCTCGCGTTTGTGGTATTGGTGGATATACCCAACCGCGTGGCGGAACGGTTTGGGCCGCCGGCGGAAGAGTTATCGTTGCCTGAGCGTTTGTACTATGCCTGGGCATTGTTCCTGAATGAAAGCAAACTCCATGCCCCCTCGGGTGTTGAGGATGACAAGGTCATTTTCACTATTGGAAATGACGAGCCAACTTCGGTGATCATTCAACGTCTTAAGCAATCCCGATTGATTCAAGACGAAGAGGCGTTTAGGATCCTATTGGTCTATTCCGGGTTGGATAGAGGGATCCAGGCCGGGCAGTATGAACTTTCGCCGACAATGGATGGTATCCAGGTAGCCCACGCACTTCAAAAAGGGGGACGGGTCGAGATAACCGTCACCATTCTACCGGGCTGGCGCGCTGAAGAGATCGCCCAGGCATTACGACTTTCGGGTTTGTTGGAGAGTGAATCCCAGTTCCTGAAGATCGTGCGTCAGCCACCCGCGTGGGAGGTGCTTAAGACCTTGGATTATCCGGGAAGTTTGGAGGGCTTTCTTATGCCGGGCACCTATATATTTCGGCGTGGTATGGCGGTTGAGCAAATTATCGCTCAGATGGTGGAGCGGTTTGCTCAGACGCTCACGCCCGAGATTCGCGAAGGCTTTGCCCGACAGGGGCTGAGCCTTTACCAAGGGGTTATTTTGGCCTCCATTGTGGAAAGGGAGGGGATTGTCAAAGAAGAATATCCTCTGATCGCGTCGGTTTTTCTCAATCGTTTACACGCTGGCATGAAGTTGGACAGTGATCCCACAGTGCAGTATGCTCTCGGTTACGATGCGCAGTTTAACACCTGGTGGAAAAACCCACTTAAATCTGAAGACTTCAAGATAAATTCCCCCTATAATACCTATATCAATACCAGATTACCTCCAACACCGATTTGTAATCCCGGTTTGGAGGCGTTACAGGCGGTAGCCAATCCGGCACAAACCTCTTATTATTATTTCAGAGCGCAGTGTGATCAATCCGGACGACACGTTTTTTCTGAGACGTACGAGCAACACTTGTCTGAGGCTTGTCCTTGATAAGCTTGTTTTATTAAAAATTGGGAGGTATAAGGATGAAAACGGCAATGGGGATTGATATTGGAGGAAGTGGGATCAAAGGTGCCATTGTGGATATCGAGAGCGGCAAATTGATCAGCGAACGAGTGCGTTTGCCCACCCCGGAGAACTCAAAACCTGATGCTGTAGCGAAAGTGGTCAATGACTTGGTACGCGCATTGGGATGGGATGGAGTGATTGGCTGTGGGTTTCCGGCAGTTGTTCATCATGGAGTCGCATTGACGGCAGCGAATGTGCACAAGGATTGGATTGGTACCGACGTTAATCGGTTGATAAGTGAGGCTACCGGCTGTCCCACATTTACCCTTAATGATGCTGACGCCGCTGGGATTGCCGAAATGCGCTTTGGTGTGGGACGTGAGAATGCACGCGGTGTTGTCATTATGCTGACGTTAGGCACAGGGATTGGCTCGGCAATCTTTACGGATGGGCATCTGGTGCCTAATACCGAGTTTGGTCATCTTAAGATTCGAGGCAAGGATGCGGAATGGCGGGCCTCCGATGCGGCGCGCAAACGTAAGAAGCTAACCTGGAAAAAGTATGCTAAACGCTTGCAAGAATATCTGAACGAGATGGAAAACCTATTCTGGCCTGACTTGTTTATCGTTGGGGGCGGGCTGAGCAAACAAGCAGAAAAGTTTCTGCCGCTACTCTCTCTGCGAACACGTATTGTGCCCGCCCAACTCCAGAATCTCGCCGGAATTATTGGCGCCGCGATTTATGCAGGCGAGGCGGCTTAACCTCCGCCACCTCCGCCCCCAAACAACCCTCCCTCGGTCAGTCGTCTCAAATCACGAAATACAGCGCGGATATCCTCTTCGGTCAGCGGCTGTCCGGTGTCTTTATGGCGGAGTTCTCCCAGACGTGCTTTTTCCAGGGCTATCTCTTGAATGGTCGCATTGCGGCTTAAGGCCTCTTTAACCAATGCCGCACCAGCCATGTAACCGATTAATGGGTTCAACGCGGTAACCAAAATTGGGTTGCGTGCCAGCCATCCTTCGGCTTTTTCTCGGTTGGCTTGAATGCCAATCACGCATTTGCGGGTAAATGCGCGAACGGCGCCAATCATAACGTGCATCATTTCAAAGAGATCATGTGCAATGATGGGCATCATGACGTTGAGTTCAAGTTGTCCGGCCTGAGAAGCAAGGGCTACCGCGGTGTCTAGGCCAATGATGTGATACATGGCCATATTAAGCATCTCGGCTAATACCGGGTTAACTTTACCCGGCATAATTGAGGATCCGGGTTGCACTGGGGGTAGGCGGATTTCGTCCAGGCCAGTTGTGGGGCCTGAGGAGAGGAGGCGAATGTCGTTGGCGATGCGAGTAAGGGTTAAGGCTAGAGTACGCAAAGCCGAAGAAAAGTCGGCCATGTCAGCCATGGACTGCATAGATTCGAAAAGGTTATCCGACGTGTAGAGCCTCAGACCGCTAATTTCTGACAAGCAAGCGACCATACGCGGGTGGTATTCGGGATGGGCATTGAGCCCGGTGCCGGTGGCAGTCCCCCCAATGCCAAGGCGACGTAATCCTTCCGCTGCGCGTTCGATCCGTTCACGGTCACGTTCGACGGCGCGAGCATAAGCACCAAATTCTTGCCCCAGGCGCACTGGAACGGCATCTTGCAAATGGGTCCGCCCCGATTTGACGATATCGTCAAAGGCAACGGCCTTTTCACGTAACGCCTGAGTGAGTTCGTCAATGGTTTGGAGCAATTCGTCCAAGCGCCATAAGCAACCCAAGCGTATAGCGGTGGGAATGGTGTCATTGGTAGATTGCGACATATTAACGTGATCGTTAGGGTGCACACGGTATTCTCCCAGTTTTCCCCCCAGGATCAGGGTTGCACGGTTGGCTATGACCTCATTGGTATTCATGTTGTGGCTGGTACCGGCGCCGGCCTGAAAGGGATCAACCACAAACTGTTCATCCCAATGGCCTTCCATCACCTCAGTAGCGGCTTGAACAATGGCTTGGGCTCGTGTCGGATCAAGCAATCCCAAGGTGCTGTTAACGTCTGCTGCGGCGCGCTTGATTAACCCCATGGACCAGATGAAGGCCCGATAAGGTCTGCGCCCGGAGATGGGAAAATTCTCTACAGCGCGTTGAGTCTGGGCACCGTAGAGGGCTTGGGCAGGCACACGCACCTCGCCTAAAGAGTCGCGTTCAACCCGGTATTCTTCGCTCATAGCAGACAAAGGAAACCTCCTTGGTGTGGATTGGGTAGAGAATAAAAGAGGAAGCCGCTAGACGACTTCCTCTTTTGGCAGGATATGTTGGTGTTATTTCTCAAGTGCGCTGTAACCCGGTCCCTCTTTGAAGTAAGCGTAATTCTTAGCGATGTCCGGAGTCAGGTCAACCGTTTCGCCGGGTTTCAGAGTGCGGGTGGCTTCTAAGTGTACTGGCTCGCCGAAATGATTTACGCCGTCATAGACCTCGGTGAAACCGGGGGTGCCCACCGGCATCGAGAGCCGCTCACCACCCTTGGCAACGTAGGCGGAAGGCACCTCATCTTCCGGGAAGATAGCGGCATACGGGCATTCCGGGACACACGCACCGCAATCAATGCAAGTATCAGGATCAATATAGTACCATGGCCACTGCTCGACCGGTTTCCCGGGAACAATGCAGTCAACTGGACACACCGTGGTGCAGCCAGCGTCACGCAGGCATAGGCTGGTGATTATATGGGTCATGCGCTCCTCCTTTCTTGGGAATAGAAGTGGATCCTACTGAGTGAAATCGGACAATCCACAGCCTCTCTTGTCCGTTTTGTGAATTGTCCAACCCCAAAACGATTTTAGCCATCGCCAAAGATGGTGTCAAGCAGGAAAAAGTGGTGATTTTATGGGGTGAGTAGATCAAGTTTGTGATATATTATCTAGCGCATTAATACTTGATAGGCAGATTGAGGATGAAGACTTTTCAACGCTTTACCTGGGTAGTTTTAGGGTACAACGTTTTGGTTATTCTTTGGGGTGCATATGTGCGAGCAACTGGTTCAGGGGCAGGGTGTGGATCACATTGGCCGTTATGCAATGGTGAAGTTCTACCGCGCGCGCCTCAGATTGAAACCCTCATTGAATTTACCCATCGCGTTACCAGTGGATTGACATTATTGCTGGTGCTTGGGCTAGTAGCCCTGGCCATAAAAACTTATTCTCGCTCTCATCCAGCGCGGTGGATGAGTTATGCCGCCCTGTTTTTTATGCTCACTGAAGCACTCATTGGTGCAGGGTTGGTGTTGTTTGAATTAGTCGCTCAAAACACCTCCCTTGAACGTGCCTGGGCAATGTCTTTGCACTTGCTCAATACGCTGCTTTTGTTGGCCGCTCTAACCTTGACGGCCTGGTTTTCGCGTTGGCTAGAAGGGCAGGGATGGGATTGGAATCCATCTAATCTAGGGTTATTCCTTGGCGCTTGGTTGGGCATGGGACTTCTGGGAGTCAGCGGGGCGATCACCGCCCTAGGGGATACGCTTTTCCCGGTATCCAGCCTGCGTGAGGGATTGGCGCAGGACGTTTCACCGGTGGCACATGTATTCGTGCGGTTACGGGTATTCCACCCATTCATTGCTCTCGTCGTTGGGCTCTATATTATTGGAGTCGTTTTGCGGGTAAAAGGGAAAGAAAAAAGTTCTGGACCTTGGGGGATAACTCTCATTGCCCTCATCTTTCTCCAGTGGGCAATTGGGGTGATTAACGTCGTGTTGTTAGCCCCGGTTGCCATCCAACTTTTGCATTTATTGATTACAGATTTGATTTGGATTGCCTTAGTCTTAACTTCGGTCCAGGTTCTGATCCGCCCGCGTCTTTTGGAGGGCGTTTCGTACCATAGCGTCCAAAATGGGGTTAACCCCCGCCCCCAACAGTCTTGATAACAGGTAGATCACCTTGGTTTCGAAGCCGGGCAGGATTACATAGGCGCCACGGCGGATGCCGCGAAGAATCTCTTGGGCTACCACATCCGGTGAAAGGACTCCAGCGCTGCCAGCAAGCGCCCGGGTAACCTCCGGTTTGAATTGATTCTCATAGGCGAGTTGCGGGGTATCGGTATCTGGAGGAAACACCAGCGAGACATCAATCCCCCGGGGTTTAAGTTCCATGCGCAAGGCATCGCTGAAACCACGCACGGCAAACTTCGAGGCGCCGTAGGCGGTGTATCCATAGATGTTCAGAAACCCAGCCACTGAAGAGATGTTAACAACGTGCCCACTTCCCCGCTCCAACATGGCCGGCACCAGGGCTTTGGTCACATAGACTGTGCCCAAGTAGTTTACTACAATCATCTGATCAAACACGTCCAGCGGCAGATCTTCAAATCGCCCCGGGCGCGCAACGCCGGCAGAATTCACTAACAGATCCGGCGGACCAAGTTGTTCAAGTAGGGTTTGCAATACAGTGGTTACTTGAGGCGCATTGGCGACATCGGCACGCCAGAGACTAACTTCGCCCTGGGGAAAGGAGGCGAGAAGTCTTGCCCGGGCTTGGTCTAGTTTTTGCGCATCTCGGGCGAGCAGGGCAACACGAGCGCCTTCAGCCAACAGGCGGTGAGCTAGCGCCAGCCCAATACCGCTGGAACCCCCAGTAATCAAAGCCAGACGACCGTTAAAGGTTTGCATGGTTGCAGTTTAGTGATGACCACATGAGGCGCATGAACCGCCCGCACACGAGGCACAGCCTGTGGTTGACGTGATGGATCGGCCTTCGCTGGCGGCAAAGAACACCGAAACGGTGCGATAGGTATTGGGGCTTAAGCAGGATTTGCAATGGATGGGCTGATCGGCCTCTTTCATCGGGCGCATGCTTTCAAAGCGCGCTCCACAATCTTTACAGATATACTCGTAGATTGGCATAGGGATTTTTCCTTTTTCAGCGAAATAGTCTCGGCGTAAGGATTTTATTCGTGGGTTAGAGCTTCGTCAATGTCTATATTGACCGCGGTTTGTGCCAGATAGCGCAACAAATAAGCGACAATACCAAAGGCAACGGCAACATTTAAAGAGCGCTTGTAGCCTTGCATAGGAATCCAAAGCAGCACATCGCATAATGCCTGAAGTTCAGGGTCTATTCCAGCCACTTCGTTGCCGACCACGATCGTCCAGGGCGAGGTGCTGGGCAGATTCCCAATCTTAAAAAGGGAGTGCGCGTTTGAGGCGGTTTCTACACCGATCAAATAATGCCCTTCGCGCTTGAGGTGCTGAGCGAGTAGAATACTATTGGGATTGTAGGACCAGGGGAGATTTTCTTCTGCTCCCAGGGCTGTTTTTCTCACCCCAGGATGGGTGGGGAGTGGGGTGATGCCACACAGGTAAAGATGTCGAATCCCACAGGCATCGGCAGTGCGGAAAATCGAGCCCACGTTGTAGGCACTGCGGAGATTATCCAGTATGGCAGAGTGGAGAGGTGTTTTGATATCCAGCATCGGTAAAGCAGGAGCCGATTCTTGGGAGGGAAAAATTGCTCGGGTCTCAGCCCCACAACGTGGGCAGGATATCATCTGTCCTGTTTCCCATTCTGCGGGGAAGCGGAAAGTGCATGAAGATGACTGGCATTCAAAATAACGCCACATTTTAGGTGTTTACTCCATGTAGTCGAGTGCGGATAATGCGCACGGCAAACGGATCGTAGCCCAATGCCGCGACCACTTCCTCCGGACGTCCGGTAGCACCCTCGCGGGTGGCAAGGCGCATATAAAGCCCAAGACGGTTAGCAGTGGTATCGGTCCGTATCTCCATAAATTCTATGAGTGGACGGAGATCATAGGCTTTTCCGCGACGTTCGCGCTGGATTGAGGGTGCATTAAGCAGTTGGGCTACACGATGATCAAGTTCATCAGGGTCGAGCGGGTCGAGAAACCAGACTTCATAGTCAGCACTGACAATTTGGGAAACCAGTGCAGGCGCCTCCAGTGCAATTTCGGTCACAGAGAGTATCTCAATTCCGGGCTGGGGCGTGGCTCGTAGATGCGCTTGAACTTCTTCAGCTGAGAGATCGGATTCTGCTTCTAACCACACATCAATGATCTCGTTAGCCCCGAGATAACCCAAGGGGAGGGGCTGAGCCTGTTGCAGGCGAGGTTGAGGGGTAAATCCATGGCTGTAGGCTAACGGGAGATCCGCGCGCCGCAGATAGCGTTCCCAGACTTTCTGTAGGTCCAGGCTACTGACGTAGCGCAAGGGTTGTGTTTTGGCATAATGAATACGGAAACGTTGTATCACAGGTTGGGAGCAACCTCTCATCACAGAAGGAATTTTTTTAAGCCCGTGCATGCACGGGAACTTCGGGGCATTTCCAGTGCTGTCCTGGATATTTACGACGCAGTTCTTTATAGGTAGGTAGAATACCGCAAGCATAGCACTGCCGCCGACAATCGAGACGCAGGATACCTTGCAGGCTATTTAAGTACTCCTGCTGAAGGTAGGCCTTGCGTACACCGGGGCTGATATGATCCCATGGGAAAACTTCATCCAGGGAGGGTTGACGATGGGTATAAAAGGCAGGATCTAAATTGGCCATTTGAAAGGCCGTCATCCATTTTTCGTAATCAAAGTGATCATGCCAGGCATCGAATTTTGCCCCCAAACTCCAGGCATTGTAAATAACTTCGGCCAAGCGGCGGTCTCCACGGGAGAGCCAGGCTTCTAAGAGTGTTTCACGAGGGTCAGTCCAGTTGATTTTTATTCCGGTTCCCTTCAAGGCGTCGAGAAGGGTATGCTGCTTGGTCTTAATTTGCTCGGGGGTGTCGCAAGGCAGCCACTGGAAGGGGGTGTGGGGTTTGGGGACGAACGTGCTAACCCCGAGATGAAGCGAAGCGCGATGTCCGATAATGCGACGCCCCTCGGCTAAAACTTGCCGACTTACTTCGGCAATGGCTTTTACATCCTCCAGAGTTTCGGTCGGGTGTCCGATCATGAAATAAAGTTTGATCTTCGACCATCCGTGCTGAAAAATAGCGCGAGCCGTTTCGAGCAGTTGATCGGTTTCGATGGGCTTATTAATTACTGCCCGCATGCGATCCGTAGCGGCCTCTGGTGCCAGAGTGAAACTACTACTTTGACGCTTGCCCTTTAGGCGCTCCATAAGTTCGACCGAGACCGTTTCAATGCGCAACGAGGGCAGGGAGACGACCAGGTGCTGACGAGTAGCTTCCTGACTAACGCGTTCAACCAAGTGGGTGATCTGACTATAGTCTGAGGAGGATAGCGAAAGCAAGGCTACTTCCTCATAACCAGTGTTCTTAAGTGCTTTTTGGATCGTGGTGAGGATTTCATCCACACTGCGCTCGCGCACCGGGCGGGTAACCATACCGGCATGGCAAAACCGACATCCTCGCGTACAGCCGCGCATAATTTCAATGGCGATACGATTGTGAACGACATCTATTGAAGGAACGATGGGCCGTGTGGGTGGTGGAGGCAAGCGGCCCAGGATGCGCTTGTGAATTACGGGGGGCGCGGCTTCGGTTAGGCGTTCCATCAGGCGTAGGGTGCCATCAGCGTGGTAGTGAGGGCGGTAAAAT
>NZ_JBWGPQ010000003.1:0-105897 GCF_056331585.1 Thermanaerothrix sp. | reverse complement strand
GCCACGCGGGCAAATTCTTCGGGTTTTCCCATCCGACCTAACGGGCTTTCGCGCGATTGCTTTTGGATTTCTTCCTCAATCGTCGTGCCGTTCATTTCAGCACGGTTGCGCATCAGTTCAATGACCCGTTCGGTTTCGGTCCATCCGGGCAGGATAGAATTGAATCGAATTCCTTTGTGACCCAATTCCAATGCCAAGGATTTCGTTAATCCGACCGTGGCGGCGCGGATGCTGTTTGAGAGAATGAGATTGGGGATGGGTTGTTTGACGGCATAAGAGGTCACTGTAAGAACTGCAGGAGTGGTTGATTTTTCCAAATAGGGTAGTGCTGCCCGAATTAGGCGTACTTGGCTCATCAATGAAAGTTCTATTGCTGCATACCACTTATCGTCATCTAGGCTCGCAAAAGGACCAGGTGGGGGGCCTCCGGCGTTTGCGATGACAATATCCAATTGGCCATATGTCGAAACCACTTCCTGTACGAGGGTTTGAGCCATTTCTGGAGCAGTGATATCCCCGGGTATGGCCAGGACCGGATGCCCGGTTTGTTCTTGGATTGAGGCAACTGCCTTTTGTAAGGCTTCGGCATTGCGGCTGTTGATAGCCACACGGGCGCCCTCCTGGGAGAGCACCAATGCGGTGGCATATCCGAGGCCACGACTGGCTCCAGTGACTAAAGCAACTTTATTGTGTAAACCAAGATCCATGATGAATCCTCCGCGGTGAAGATTGCTTATAGGCATTCGATATGATGTTCAAGGATATCCATATCCGGCCAATTAGCGGCAGTGAAGTTTACCACTTTTTGTAACACCGAGTGGGCATGGGCGGTATCATTGCTGACCAACGCACAAGCGATGACCGCCTCCTGCCAAGCATCATGACAATCAACCTCGGCGGCGGAAATATTGAATTCGCGGTGTAGCCGATGCAGAAGGGGTTTGAGCCGGCTGCGTTTTTCTTTAAGGGAAAGGCAGGTAGGCAGATGTAAATGCATCGTCAAAACACCAATCATAGTCGTACCCTTACAAAAGGTTCTGCCATAACTCTAATCTATCTCTTAATTGACGTCAATAATTTGACCCGGATATGGTGAAAACCTTGCTTACTCTTCCTCTCTCCATTACAATCCCCCTGCATTGAGTACTAGATTGTGGATAGGATTATCTTATGTCTCCATTCACTTACCAACAAGCCCTAGATTACCTCTATAGTTTTGTGGATTACAGCCTGACCCGGCAGTTGCGGTATTCACCAGAGAAATTTGACCTGGGGCGGATGAAGGCGTTTTTGGAACTGTTGGGCAATCCCCATTTGAAGTATCCTACAGTTCATGTGGCAGGGACAAAGGGTAAAGGTTCTACCGCTGCCATGATCGCCAGCATCCTCCAAGCCGCGGGTTATAAGGTGGGTTTTTACAGTTCTCCGCATTTGGAGGATTTTGTTGAGCGGATCCAAATCAACCAAGTACCTTTGAGTCATGAAACGCTAGCGGAACTTGTAGATGAAGTGCGTCCATTTGTGGCTCAAATTGAGCGCTTGACCACTTTTGAGATCACGACCGCGGTTGCCTTTTTAGCCTTTCTCCGTGCTGGGGTTGATGTGGCTGTGATCGAGGTTGGCTTAGGGGGGCGGCTAGATGCTACCAATTTAGTGCAACCTGAGGTATCGGTAATCACTTCAATTTCGTATGATCACATGAAAGTGCTGGGAGAATCGCTGGGACAGATAGCCCGAGAGAAGGCTGGTATTATCAAACCCCATACCCCGGTGGTGGTTGCACCACAGTGTCAGGAGGCTTTGGCAGTTATCCGGGAGGTGGCAAAAGAGCGATTAGCGCCATTAATACTAGTAGGAGATGATTATCGTTACCGCCTTGCCGTTCATTCTTTAGACGGACAGGCTTTTTGGGTCTGGAAGGCAGCTGACCAACCCAAGGTGGATGAATGGATTGAAAATGGAGCTGAGCACGATGAGCCGCTCCGTTTTGAAATGCCGTTGTTGGGCGCCCACCAGGTGGATAATGCGGCCATGGCGTTTGCGGTGGCCGATATTCTGCGTTCACGGGGTTGGGAGATAAGCGATGTGGCTATCGCCAAAGGATTTCAGCACGTTAAGTGGCCGGGACGCTTTGAGGTGCTTTGCCGTGAGCCCTATTTGGTTGTGGATTCAGCGCATAACCAAGATTCGGCGCTTAAACTGAGATTGGCGTTAGAGGATTATTTTCCAGGCAAGAAGGTTGTATTAATCTTTGGGGCATCTGAAGATAAGGACATTGAAGGGATCTTACGAGAATTGTTGCCGAAAGTAAAAGGCGTCATTGCTACTCAGTCGTTTCATCCCCGCGCAATAGCCCCCGAAGTCTTAGTACAAATGGTACACCGCTTCGGTTATCCAGCGCGGGTTGTGGTTCCGGTTGAGGAGGCATTATCGTTGGCCATGAACCAAGTGGGTGATGACTCTCTGGTATTGGCGACGGGGAGCCTATTTATCGCTGCGGCAGTGCGGCAGACCTGGCGGGAGCACTTTCGGGTATAATACCCTGTCCGAAAATTCTTTAATGTTCTGAGCAGATAAGGCATATGAAGAAAAATCATTGGTTTCAAGACAACGAAGACGAGGATTTCAGCACCATTCTGCACCAGCGGACGGAAGAACTTTATCAAATTCCCGATGCAAAACCGGACCGCAAAGGTCTTATTGAGTGCAATGTGCTGATCTTGCGCGATATTGTCATTTTTCCACGCATGGTCTCGCCCATCTTTATTGCACCAGGACCGAACCTGTTGGCTGTGCAAGAGGCTCAATATAATTACGAGACCATGATCGCCTTGGTTTTGAAGGAGGTTGAGAAAGAAACCTTCGATCTGGAGGATTTACTACCCATCGGTGTTGAAGTGGCCGTTGGGCGGTTATTGACCATGCCCGATGGTAACTCTTCGGCATTAGTGCAAGGGCGCCGCCGGGTTGAGGTGGTTGAATTTGTACAAGAGGCGCCGTATTTACGTGTGCGGGCACGCCCAATAGAGGAAAGCGTGGAGGTAGACCGGCAGGTAGAGGCACTCATGCGCACCACGCGTGACCTCTTTGAAAAATGTGTTCAATTGGACCGTAGTTTACCTGAGGAGGCGCATCTCTTCTCGTTGAATATCCACGAGCCAGGCTGGTTGGCAGATATGGTCGCCACAGCCATCTCGTTGCCATTCCCGGAACGACGCGCGTTGCTGGTGCAGACGGATCCGGTTGAGCGTCTTAAGCGGGTGAATTGGCTCTTAGCCCAGGAATTGGATGTTTTACAGTTAGAGGATGAGATCCAGACGCGTGTGCAAAGTGAGGTTGATCGCACACAGCGCGAATTCTACCTGCGGGAGCAGATGAAGGCGATTCAGACCGAATTGGGCGAAGGGGATGTCTTTACCCGTGAGATTAATGAACTACGCGAGCGGGTGGAAAAGAAAGCCATGCCTGAGGAGGCCAAGACTCAGGCGTTAAAAGAAGTAGAACGTCTGGCTCAGATGCCTCCGATGTCGCCTGAAGTGAGTATTATCCGCACCTATCTGGACTGGCTGTTGGAGTTACCCTGGACAGAAGAAACCGAAGATAACCTGGATGTCAATCATGTCGCTGAGGTGTTGGAAAAGAATCACTACGGTCTAGGCAAAGCCAAAGATCGCATCCTGGAATATATTGCCGTACGAAGTTTAAAGCCCAAGCGTTTACGCCAGCCGATTTTGTGCTTTGTGGGTGCGCCAGGTACAGGTAAGACCTCTTTAGGCCGTTCTATTGCCGAGGCTCTTGGTCGTAAGTTCGTTCGTGTGTCATTAGGTGGGGTGCGGGATGAGGCCGAAATTCGTGGTCATCGCCGCACTTACATCGGTGCACTGCCCGGGCGTATTATTCAAACCATGCGTCGCGCAGGAACGATTAACCCTCTGTTTATGCTGGATGAAATTGACAAATTGGGGGCTGATTTCCGCGGAGATCCGGCAGCCGCGTTATTAGAGGTATTGGATCCGGAGCAGAATTTTGCCTTCTCGGATCATTATTTGGAAGTACCTTATGACCTCTCCAAGGTCATGTTTATTACTACCGCCAACACACTGGCGACCATTCCTCCGGCGCTATTGGATCGTATGGAAATCATTGAGTTTCCGGGTTACATTGAAGAAGAAAAGGTAGAAATTGCTAAGCGTTTTCTCATTCCGCGCCAACTGGACGAGAGCGGTCTGGAAGCCGGTGAGGTTGACTTCCAGGAAAAGGCGTTACGCAAAATTATCCGAGAGTACACCTATGAGGCCGGCGTACGTAATTTGGAACGTGAAATCGGGCAGATTTGTCGTAAAATTGCCCGATTGAAGTCCCAAAGGCGTTCATACCCACATCGCATTACCCCGCGCCTGGTTGAAACGTATTTAGGACCGCCTCAATTTTTTATGACCGAAGCTGAGAAAGAGGATGAGGTCGGCGTAGCAACGGCAATTGCTTGGACCGAAAATGGCGGTGAGATTATGCCGGTTGAGGTGCTCATTTTGGAGGGAAAAGGCAATCTCCAAATCACCGGCCAGGTCGGGGAGATTATGCAGGAATCGGCGCAAGCGGCACTCTCTTATGCCAAATCCCGCGCGCGTGACTTCAGCCTCGACCCCGACATCTTTGAACGCCTGGATGTGCACATTCATATTCCTGAGGGGGCGGTGCCTAAAGATGGTCCGAGTGCTGGGGTGACGATCGCTACCGCCCTGATTTCTGCCTTTACGGACCGGGGGGTCGCCAAAGATATTGGGATGACTGGCGAAATAACCCTACGTGGGCGCATCTTACCGGTGGGCGGAATTCGTGAGAAAGTTCTGGCAGCCCACCGCGCAGGGTTAAAGAAGGTACTCTTACCGGAACGCAACCTCAAAGATCTGGTAGATATTCCCAAAAAGGTGCGCTCGGATCTGGAAATTATCCCGGTTTCTCACATGGATCAGGTGATTGAGATTGCGTTACGGCCCCCAGACCGCAGTCACAGCCGGCGCAAGTCAGTGGTCAGGTTGGTTTCACAGGAATTGGCGCGCGAAAAACGGCGCGAGCGTGAAGAGGAAAGGCAAGCCGAAAGCGAAGAAGGGTAAGTATTATTGATTGGATGAGTTAGGAGGAGAGGGGTAACGTTCACTTTGCAAGGTGCGGATACCGTTGCGCACCTGGTTAAGCACACGTTCCAATTCTGCCTCAAGGCGGGTGAGTGTTTCGAGGACATACTCATCCGCCTCGCGGCGGGTTACATCGGCTTCTAAACGGGCCTGATTGATGATTTGCTCCGCGCGCGCTTGGGCGGCCTGGGTGATGGCATCGCGTTCGACGAGGGATTCGGCCTTCTCACGTGCTAACTGCACAATGCGGTTGGCTTCCTCTTGGGCTTGGGCCAGAATGCGGTCGCGCTGGGCAAGCAATTGCTGGGCTTTGCGAATTTCCTCCGGAATAGTAGCCCGCATTTGATCGATAATATCAATCAAGCGATCTTCATCTACCAACACGCTGTGGGTAAACCAGACCTGACGGCTTTGGTTGAAAAGTTCTTCCAGGCGATCCACCAGATGCAAGATGTCCATATCCTCCTCCTTACTCTTCCCTACCCCGATGCAATTTTCAGGCCAGTTTTCTGCTCATTGTTTCTAATCGCGTAGCGAATCGATGATTACAGGTTGATTTCCGGTTTTGTGAAAATTAGCACTGAATTTGGACCGTAACGCTTCGGCAACGTGTGCGGGCACCATGGTAGAAACATCTCCGCCTAAAGAAGCAATTTCACGAACGGTTGAAGATGAAAGAAAAGAATGTTCCTCGCTGGTGATCAGCGCAATAACCTCAATCTCGCGGTCAAGGCGATGGTTGGCCAATGCCATGCGGAATTCGTGCTCAAAATCCGAAAACACGCGTAATCCGCGCACGATGACCTGAGCGTTAACCTGACGGCAGAATTTGACCGTTAAGCCACTGTAACCGGTGACCTTAATTTTTGCTTCGCCATCGAACGCCTGGCGTACCAGCGCAATTCGTTCTTCTGGGCTGAAGAGGGCATTTTTGAGCGGGCGGTCGTATACGGCTACAATCACCTCGTCGAACAGGCGAGCGGCTCGCTGGGCAATGTCAATGTGACCGTAATGAATAGGATCAAATGTGCCGGGGAAGACTGCGCGAACCATTTTCTCTTCTCCTGAAACTAACTGATATCTCCCCGGCCACCTTGCCAGAATCGCTCAAAGTTAAGCCGCAAGGGTTGATGCTCTGGGAGGGATAAATCAGGGTCTTGTTCAAATAGCGACTGGGCTAAGTGGCGGGCTTTTTCGATGAGGTGCACGTTGGCCAAGTTGGCCATACGTAGTTCCGAATAGCCTGCCTGGCGTGTGCCCAAAAACTCACCCGGGCCACGCTGTTGAAGATCAAGCTCGGCTAGCAAAAAGCCGTCATTGGTTTCGACCATGGCCAAGAGGCGTTCATTTTCGATATCATCATTGGTCTCAGGGATGAGCAAACAGTAAGATTGGGCTTGCCCACGCCCAACACGCCCGCGGAATTGATGAAGTTGGGCTAATCCAAAACGATTTGCCCCTTCGATCAGCATGACGGTAGCATTTGGGATGTCCACTCCTACCTCGACAACGGACGTGGAGACTAGAATGTGGAAGTCACCATTCCGAAATGCGCGCATGATGCGATCTTTTTCTGCTGGTGGCAAACGCCCATGTAAAAGCCCAAGGCGAAGATCGGGGAAAATCTCGCGCTGCAGCCGTTCATATTCCTCAACTGCCGCCTTGGCCTCATCATTATTATTGTTTTGGCCTTTTTCGATCAAAGGATAGATAATAAAGGCTTGATGGCCTTTCTTTATCTCTGCCCGGATAAGTGCATAGGCGCGTTCGCGTTCCAGAGGAGAAAGCAAGTAGGTTTCTACGGGTTGACGCCCGCGGGGCATTTCGTCCATGACTGAGAGATCCAGGTCGCCGTAAATCGTCAAGGCCAGCGAACGCGGAATGGGGGTGGCTGTCATGACTAACAGGTGAGGGTTATTCCCTTTGAGACGCAACGCCGCACGTTGTTCCACGCCAAAGCGGTGTTGCTCGTCAATAATGACAAGTTCCAGGTCGGCAAATACGACCGGGTCTTCAATCAACGCATGAGTGCCAATGACCAATTTCACTGAGCCGTTAGCAAGCCCGGCTCGAATGGCTTCTTTCTCGTTCTCGGCGGTATCGCCCACGAGTAGGCGAATAGCATCCGGCGCAAGCAGGGGATTCTCGGGGTTTGAAAGCAATCGGGAGAGATTGCGGTAGTGCTGTTCGGCTAATATGCTAGTAGGGGCCATAAAGGCGGCTTGTGCTCCGTGATAAGTCACCAGGGCAATAGCCAGCGCAGCGACGATGGTTTTTCCGGAGCCAACGTCTCCCTGGAGCAAACGATTCATCGGGTGACCTGAACGCAGGTCATTACGAATTTCGGCCAACACACGCCGCTGGGCACTGGTGAGTTCAAACGGCAGGTTGGAAATGAGGCTTTCAAGCCACGAATCGGGAACCTCGAAGATAGTTGCTGTGTTGGCTTGCCAGGCGCGCTTTTGCTGTAGCACACCTAGTTGGAGCAGGAACAACTCGTCAAACGCCAGGCGGTCCTGAGCGGCTTTCAGGTCTTCATGGCTTTCGGGGAAATGAATGTTTAGTAGGGCGCGTGGCAGGGGCATTAACTCCCCGGCCTGGCGCGCCCACTCGGGAAGGTAATCCTGAATACGCGGGGCCCAGAAAGAGACGGTTTGATACATGATTCGGCGCAGCATCTTCTGGGTTACTTTGGCCGTGAGGGAATACACCGGTACAATGCGATTGGTGTGGAGGTGTTCCTGCTCCAGGGGCTCCCATTCGGGGCTGTTCATCACCAATCGTCCCAGGTACATATCCACTTTACCGGAGAGAACAATCTGCATGCCCGGGGTAATGGATTTTGCTAACCATGGTTGGTTAAACCAGTTCACCCGTAATGCGGCTGTGCCATCGCTGACGATGACCTCGGTCAGGTTGAGCCGACCTCCGCGCGTATCTCGGTTATTGACGCTTTGCACGGTGCCAATGACGGTTACCTCTTCGCCATAGCGCAGGCGATTAATGGGCTTGAGGCGGCTATAATCGTCATAACGACGAGGAAAGTAATAGAGAAGATCTTCTAAAGTCTCCAAACCCAGCTGGCGCAGGGTTTGGGCATAGCGTGGACCAATTCCCGGCAACACCGTGAGAGGGGCTTTAAGTCCGTGGGCTGGGAGGGTGTCGGCGGGCAGGGTATATCCACGTGATCGAGAGCGGGAGGAACTTTTACTCCTCTCGCGCTGCGTCTGGGAGGGAGAAGAAATTCCTGCGGGTCGGATCTGGGGTGAGGCTGTCTCGGTGGTTTCGGAGGCAGTTAGATTATTAATTCTTATGAGGAGAGTCTGCAAACATTCAGCCCGTTCCAGGACGGAGTAAGATGCATAGCCTTCCAAACAATGGATAACGTCTTGGATAAAATCTTCAGGCACCTCATCTTCGCGTGCCTCTTGCTGCCAGACCGGGAGGATTTTATCCAGGCCACCTAAAACTGCCCGGTTGTCGTAGCCACGCTCGGCCTCTAACCTGATAAATTTTTGGAGTTTCTGTAATGCGGGTAACATGTTTTTATTTTACCCTAATCTTAGGGTTCAAAAGCCTCGACGGCAATCAGGCATACGAACCGCGGACCGAAAAGTGTCATCATGGGAAGATTGGCTTTGTGCTCGGTAAAAGCAGTACTGGAAAACGTTTCGCCAACATATTGACGCAATAGATAAGATTCGCTCAGCGGTGCATTGCCGGTTTGGATCAGAGCCACGTGGGTGAGATCTTCAAACTCACTCAGAAATTCGATAAAAAACTCAACGGCGTGGCGATAGTTGCGCACTTTTTCGATGGGCACCAAGTGATCTTCTTCAAGAGTGAAAACCTGAATCAGATTTAGCATTTCTCCCGCGATAGCCTGGGGATGGGAGATTAACCCGTTATAAGCCAAATAGGAAAAGGCGGGTGTACACAGCAAGGTATAGATTTTGGGTACGTTTCGGCGCACCAGAGTTTCGATTTGGTCAAACGTGAGACCCTGAGAAATATATTGGGCTGTGGCTTGGACTAGCAAACCCAATCCTGCTGAAATGGTTTGGGCGTTAATGACAGCGATTCGGGAGGTGCCGTGAAGGATTTCAGCAGCTTGTAGCGCATTCTCATACGTTGGACTTAATTGGGCCGAATGGGTGATGACCAACAGGTGCGAAAAGCGTTGATGTAAAAGGAGATAGTGTTGATAAAATTCTTCCACCGACGGTGGACTGAGGTGAGGGGCTTTTTCCGGTTCCCACCCGATCAAGGTATGGGGAAGATCGAGCGATTTATTTTCGTGACATTCTCCAAGGGGGGCGCCCTGGAACGTAAGTGAAAAGTCAATTAAGATAATTTGATCTTGCCCAGGGAACTTGGGCTGAGGAAAATGGGCGGTAGTGTCGGTGAGGATGCCGATGGATGCCATAAAGATGATTCACTCGATGGAAAGGATCAATTGATAATGGGGTTGTCCCCCTTCATGAATCTCGATCTCATGGCGGGGGTAGATCTCGCGGATTTTATCTGCAATTTTATTGACTTCGGCTTTGGAGATATTTTGACCGTAAAAGATGGTAATCCGCTCACGGTCTTGTGCGTTGGCTTTTTCGAGCAACGTTAAACAAGCATCCATGATGTTGGGCGAGGAGCAGATTAGGTTGCCATTCAGTAGCGCAATGACCTCCCCTTGAGAAACCTTGACCCCATTGATTTCAACCGAACGGGTGGCAGTGGTGATTTCTCCGGTTTCGACGTCATGAAGTGCGGCTTCCATCTCGCTCACGACGGTGTCAAATTCACCATCGGGGTCATAACGTAATAAGGCGCTCAATCCCTGGGGTACGGATTTAGAGGGGATTACCGCGACCTTTTTGACCGTCATACTGGCAGCGTTTTTGGCGGCTAAAATGATGTTTTTGTTATTGGGGAGAATAATTACTTTATCGGTGGGTAAGTTTTCGAAGGCGCGCAGGATCTCTTCGGTGCTAGGATTCATGGTTTGCCCGCCCTCCACAATTGCGGCCACACCAAGGCTGGCAAAAATGCGGCTTAATCCGGCACCCGGGGATACAGTTACAACGGCAATTTGCCCTGGCTCAATTTTAGCCAGGTTGAGGCGGGTACCGGAGCCCTGTTCCTGTTTGCGTTCTTCGATTTGAGCGAGCAGGTTTTCGATGGAGACTTTGGTGATGGTGCCAAGTCCCATGACATAATCAATCGGGCGGTAGCGATTCTCGGTTGGGACATGGATGTGCATACGATACATTCCATCGCCTTCACCCACTTGGATGGATGTACCCATTTCTGCAAGGTCAGAATAAAACTTTTCTAAATCTAAGGGGGCAGTGGGGCGAAAGTCAACCACAACTTCGTAATCTTGCCCAGGCTCTATTTCTTCCATTGTCTCATCCATTTTCATCGCAGAAAGGGGTTGCACCACTGTGGTCAATGGTGTATCGAGTGGTAAACCTTTCACGAACCGCAACATTCCCTCAAGAATGAAGAATAAGCCCTTACCCCCTGCATCAACAACACCTGCTTGCTTGAGGATAGGTAGCAAATCTGGGGTCTTTTGCACCGAGCGGTTCGCTGCCTCGACTAGGGCTTCAAGCATTTCGACGTAAAGATCTTTTCCCTCAAAACTTTCGGCAGCCTGGGCAATATCTTTGATCACAGTCAGAATAGTGCCTTCCACCGGGCGAACGACGCCTTTATATGCGGTGTTGCGTGCTTCCGCCAGGGCTTTAACCAGAAGAGGGGCATCCATTACCTCAAAGTTATCCAATGCGCGGGCAAATCCGCGCCAGATTTGGGAGAGGATCACACCTGAGTTACCTCGTGCTCCAAGCAGAGCCCCCTGGGCGATAGCATGAGCAATTCTGCCAATATTATGTTCACCCAAGGTGGCGATTTCGTTATAGGCCGCCTGCAATGTAAGGACCATATTGGTTCCAGTATCACCATCAGGCACTGGGAAAACATTCAGGGCGTTTACCGTCTGTTGGTTGTTGCGCAGCCAGGTTAATCCTGCTTCGAGGAGGGCTTTTAGCCCTTGTCCGTCCAGGGTGGGTGACTCTAGTAACTTGCGTCCATCCGGAATGGGGGAAAATTGAATCTCATGGCCCATGTGTTTACAACCTTACCTCTACCTTAGGATTGGAATTCAATCGGTATTGCTCACACGCAAACCGCGAATGTGCACATTGACTTCTTTGACGGGTAACCCGGTGCTCTTTTCGATCTGATAACGCACATTATCGGCTACACTGGAAGCAACGGTTTGAATGCGTGTGCCATATTCGACAATGATATAGAGATCAATGACCACTGAATCATCAGTGAAATGGACATCCACACCATGCATAGGTTCTTTAACCAAGACCTGCGCGATCCCTTCGGCAAGATTCTTAGGGGCCAGGCCGACCACCCCATAAGACTCAAGTGCAGCATGATAAGCAATGGTCGCAATTGCTTTTGGCGAAAGATAGATGTTACCATATGGATTGGCCGACTGCTTCATTTCTGCCCACCCTTCCTTCTTATCAGTTTAACCGAATAGGTTGAAATTCGATGCGGAGTGTGATAAAATTCGCCATTGCTGATTAATTCTGGATGCGGAAAGGATTGATAACCATGGCAAAGTGTGAACACTGTGGTAAAACGACGACCTTTGGCCACCGGCGTTCCTTCTCTATGCGCGCCACCAATCGCGCTTTTAAGCCTAACTTGCAGCGTGTTACGCTGTTTATCAATGGGCGCAAGGTGCGTAAGACGTTGTGCGCTAAGTGCATCAAATCCCTGGCCAAAACTTCGTAGTTGTTTCTCTTTCATCATCTCTTGAACAAAAATTGCGGCGTCAGCCGCATTTTTTATTTTACTGCAGTACGCAACGATTTTACCCCCGCTTGAATACCCTGGGGGTGATTAAAGATGGCTGTGGCTGCGACAAAAATGCGCGCGCCAGCCTGATAGGCCATGGGAAGTGTCGCCGCATTTATGCCTCCATCCACCTGGATTAGGGCTGAACTGGGGTGCCGCTTGAGCATGGCTTTTATTTCTGAGATCTTTGTGACACTCTCAGCCAAGAAAGATTGACCAGAGTAACCCGGGTTGACTGTCATAACCAGGATGAAATCTACTACTGGAAGAAGAGCACTGATCGCACAAGCGGGAGTGCCAGGGTTAAGCACGATGCCCGCTTTAGCCCCAAGGCTCCGAATCGTTTGTAGGGTGCGGTGGATATTGGGGTTGCCTTCGACATGGACACTAACATAATTTGCACCGGCGCGAATAAAGGCCTCTACGTAGCGCTCCGGTTTTTCAATCATCAGGTGCACATCTAAGGGCAGAGAGGAAATACGGCGACATGTTTCAACGATGAAAGGTCCCATGGTGATATTAGGGACAAAGTGACCGTCCATAACGTCAATATGCAACCAATCCACCCCGGCGGCTTCAGCTTGAGCAATTTCATCGGCCAGGTGAGCAAAATCAGCAGAAAGGATGGAGGCGGAGAGAATAATGTCGTCCATAATACCTTAGCGGGGAGGGTTAAACGTGAGCCATATCCACAGCCAGAATGGAATCAGCCCGCCGACGGCAATAACAGCCAACAAACCCAGCAGGATTGTAATCCAGTCAATGTTTTGCGTATCATCTGTGTTTTGAACAGGAGGCACTTCGCTTAGGGCATAAGCGGGAGATACCGTTTGAGATTCGGGAGGGGGTTGCGTAATTTCAGAATTTTGAATTTTTTGTAGCCAGTCTTCCAAAACAAGAGCCAATTGCTGAGCAGTGCGATAGCGCCGCGCGGGCTCTTTTTCCAGAAGTTTGAGCACTATTGTTTCAAGTGAGGACGGAATGCTGGGGTTCAAAGTACGCGGAGGACGAGGGGGGGCTTCACGATGTAATCGCGCAAGTTCGACTGGGTCACTGGCATAAAAGGGAGGTTGACCGGTGAGTAATTCATAGAGCACAACCCCAAGCGAATAAACATCGGAGGCGGGGGTAGGGGGGGTGCCGGTGGCCTGTTCGGGTGAGAAGTAGAGTGGGGAACCCCAAACCACATCGGCGCTCTCGTGGGGTTGAATTGAAGCAATAGCCCGCGCGATGCCAAAATCAGTCACCTTAAGCGTTCCATCTGGGGTGACCAACATATTGTGGGGTTTTACATCACAATGAATGACGCCCATACGATGAGCGTAACCGATACCCCTGGCGGCTTGAATCACCAGCTGAACGGCTTGATCGAAAGGTAGAGGGCCTTGGTCTTTGAGAATACTCTTGAGATCCGTGCCCGGTACATATTCCATCACCAAATAAAGGGCGGCCGTGTTTTCGTCATAACCGAAGTCGTACACCGTAACGATGTTGGGATGGGAGAGGTTAGCGGCAGCGCGGGCTTCATTTTGGAAGCGTTCGCGGAAACCTGCCTCACGAGAAAAAGGCTCACGAAGGACTTTTACTGCTACTCGCCGATCAAGCGTTTTATCGTGCGCCAAATAGACTAAAGCCATTCCGCCGCTTCCAATCACGCGTAGAAGGCGATAGCGTCCACCTAATGTCGGCAATGTTTGAACGTTAGAGCCTGCTTTGTCCATTCAGGACCGATTATATCATACCCCGCGTGGCATAAGTTTCAGCCTGCGTTTTGGGTCATACCGTGGTAAATTATATGGGATTGTGAAATCTGGGAGTGGGAGATTAAACGTTGGCAGTAAAAATAGGTGTTTTACTCAAAGATCCAATGAAATGGTTGCTGACAGCAGCACTTTTAGCCATTCTGGCAAAGATCCAGGGATGGGGGGATTATTGGGTGTTTGGACTGTCGGCGCTTGGACTTATTCCTTTAGCCGGGTTAATCGGTGAAGCCACTGAAGCCCTGGCTAGTCATACTGGTCCCAGAATCGGAGGATTACTGAATGCCACACTTGGTAATGCAGCTGAATTGATCATTACTCTGGTGGCTATTCGAGCGGGGTTGTTGGAATTGGTCAAAGCCTCGATTACCGGCTCTATCCTGGGCAATCTGCTGTTTGTGATGGGCTTATCCATGTTGGTGGGGGGCTTAAGACATGGGGTGCAGAAATTTGATCGTCGTCAGGCGTCTAATTATGCCATTCTATTGCTGATCTCCGTTGTAGCATTATTGGTACCTTCATTATTCAGCCACTCCATTGGACCAGAGAATAGCCCAGGCGTAGAAGCGCTTAGTTTAGGGGTGGCAGGAATAATGATTATTCTATATACTGCTGGGTTGATTTATAGTTTGCGGGGGGCGAGAAATCCGGTCGCAATAAGTGGGACACAAATGGAAATGGTGGTGCCGCATTGGGGGGTAAGGACAGCGGTAGGGGTCTTAGCTGTTGCAACGATTGGCGTAGTGGTTTTGAGCGAACTCTTGGTCGGGGTGGTGGAACATGTGGTGGCTTCACTGGGCGTTTCTGAATTCTTTCTAGGGATAATCCTTATTCCGGTCATCGGAAATGTGGCTGAGCACCTGGTTGCAGTTAATGTTGCGGCACAAAATCGGATGGAATTGAGCCTTGAGATTGCAGTGTCCTCGAGTCTTCAAATCGCTTTGTTTGTTGCGCCATTGTTAGTGTTTGTCAGCCTCATCATGGGTAATCCACTAACATTGATCTTCAATCCCTTTGAACTCATTGCGCTTACAGCCACGATTTTCATTGCTGCTCTGGTGGCAATGGATGGCGAATCAAACTGGTTGGAGGGCGCGGCGTTACTTGCGGTTTATTTGATTTTGGGGTTGGCGTTTTTCTTGCTACCCACAAGCGGTTAGGGAGGTGGCAAAAGCCATGTCGAAACCTTCTCTAGTTGTCTTAATCGCCGCTGGCATAGGTTTGGGGGGATTGGGGTTTGTGATATTGCTGGTTTTAATGATCTTGCTCCATACCGGCTCTACCCCGGCTATCGAAGTTACTGCTGTTTATACGATCATCCCTGCTCCCACCTCAACTTCGCTACCGGATGCATTCCAAGCGCCTACGGCGACGTCAACCATAGACCCACTTCTAAATCCAACCGGAATTCGATTGGGAGGGTATGTTCAGGTTTATGGGACCGGGGGTGAAGGACTGCGGTTGCGCATGAAACCAGGTACAAGTTCAGCCGTGATGTTTTTAGCCATGGAGGAGGAAGTGTTTCAGGTTTTGGATGGCCCGGTGCCGGCAGATGGTTATGTGTGGTGGTATTTGCAAGCCCCCTACGATAAAAATCGAAGTGGATGGGCGGCGGCAGATTTCTTAAAAATTGTGGAATTGACTCCACAACCATAATCTTACCGTGGAGAATTGATCATGTCCTATTATCCAGTCTCGATTTCTGCTAATAAAAGCGCAGGTTGGCTGAAAATCACTTGGGATGACGATCATGTCAGCACATACCCTTTCGGTTTACTACGAGCGGCATGCCCATGTGCCACATGCCGAGGGGGGCATGAATACATGCGGTCATCCCCTGACCCCGAGGTCTTTGATGTGATATTGCCCGATTCACCAGCCACACGCCTGAAAAACATTGAGCCGGTGGGGAACTACGCTATCACCATTGAATGGGAAGATGGACACCATTTTGGTATTTATCGTTGGGATTATCTCCGCGAGCTATGTCCTTGTCCCGAATGTCGTGGCATGGCTTGATTCCTATGAGGGATTACAGGTTGTAATAAAGTTCAATCTCATAAGGGTGAGGGCGTAAGCGAACCTGATTTTCCTCATCCAATTTTTTTCGAATCCAATCCTCAATTAGATCAGTTGTAAATACCCCACCTTGAAGGAGAAATTCATGATCGGCCTGGAGAGCCTTGAGTGCTTCTCCTAACGAGGCGGGGAGACTTTTGATTGTTTTGCGTTTCTCAGGTGACCAGGAGAAAACGTCCTCGTCAATAGGACCAAAATGATGCTCTGAAGGGTCTATATGATGGCAAATGCCATCTATGCCGGCCATCAACATGGCGGCCATGGCCAGGTAGGGGTTACAGGTTGCGTCAGGCGGGCGAAATTCAAAACGGAAGGTCTCTGGTTCGGTCGCATATTTTGGAAGACGTATAGCAGCGCTGCGATTGCCGCTGGAGAAGAAGCAGTTGACTGGAGCTTCAAACCCCGGGACTAAGCGACGGTAGGAGTTCGTTGTAGGATTGGTAAACGCCAGTAATGCAGGGGCATGGTAAAGCAAACCGCCAATATAGAAGCGCGCCTCCTGACTGAGATGATCAGGGGCATTGGGATCATAAAAAACGTTTTTCCCATTCCGTTTCAATAATTGGTGAAAATGCATGCCGTTCCCGGCTTCACCATATAGCGGTTTTGGTAAGAAGGTTACAGATAGTCCCTCGCGCCAGGCTGTCATTTTTGTGACATATTTTATGAGCAAGGTGGCATCAGCAGCGAATAGCAACTCCATTAGAGGGATTTCAATTTCACATTGACCGGGTCCTCCAACTTCATGGTGGTGGTATTTTACAGGTAATCTCAGTTCTTCAAGATAATTGACCATGCGGGCGCGGAGGTTGAAGAGTTGGTCATTAGGAGGAATGGCATGATAACCCCTGTGAAGGGCAATATAATGCCCATGTCCTCCAGTACTGCTTTTCCACGCCGATTCGATGGACTCGACCCGATATGAGGACACATTGATGGCATTCTCAAACTCAACATTGCTGAAGATATAGAATTCAAATTCAGGACCCCAAATGGATTGGTCGGCGATCCCAGTTTGTTTAAGGTAAGATTCGGCGCGGCGAGCAATTTCACGCGGATCGCGCGAAAAAGGTTCACGTGTATCTGCTTCATGAACATTGCAGATGAAACTTAACGTGGGCTGTTCCCAAAAGGGGTCCTGGAAACCCGTAGTCAAGTCTGGAATGAGCACCATGTCGCTCGCCCGCACACTCTTAAAACCTACACTAGAGCCATCAAAACCAACTCCATGGGTGAGCAAATCGGGGGTGAATTCGCGCGCCGTAATAGTGACATGACGCCAGCCGCCCCATAAATCGCAGAACTTCAAATCTATTTGATGTATATGATGTTCAACAATGTAAGCCTGGGCTTCCGAAAAATTTTTGAACATCTTTACTCCATGAGGTAAGATTTTCACAGCCTGTGGTTTCCACAGGCTGTGAGGTTCAAGGTCAATGCCGGGATCGTTGGCGCCGTCGGTGCCCCAGCACACCAAAAAGCAATATCAATCCTCCCAAAGCCGCTGCAGCCTGCAGTACAGTTTTCGGCTCCATGCCCGGCATCACGACTTGGCCATCACCATAGGATTTAAAAAGTTTTCCCCATTTTGTCTGTAATGCTGCCTCAACACGCTTGCGACCGATAAAAGGATACCAATAAACGTTGTGATAGAAGTTACTGGCAAAATAACTCCAAGGCACCAGGGGGCTTTGTAAAAGGATTTTCTCAAAAGGTTTGAGCGGGCCATGATAGATCATTTTCTGCCCGCGGGAGGCAAATGTGTCTTCCTGGACAAAATTCCACGGAGGTTCCTGCTCGATATCGTAGCCCACAATCTCTATCTGGCGCGGGTTTCCAATACCTAGATCAAGTTCATGGGCGATGCGGATGAAAGGGATGCTAAGGGGATCAAACCCCTGAAGTTTAGCCGAAACGGCATCAATAGCGACTTGGTCGGCAGAAGCAAGCAAAATATCTTTTTCGTGCCAGCGCATAGCCCGAGGACCAGGGCCATCACCAGCGAAGGTGCCATCCATAACCGCAAAAATGCCCGGATGGATTTCTTGCTGAATCATCAGCAAGTCAACAAGCGTCTCGTGAATGACACTATGAGTCCAGTGACGGTTGCGATGAAGAAGCCCGCCAAAAGCATTCTTCATGGCTCCCGTGATGGTCGTAAATACATGGGTTTTCACCGTTGGAAGGTGAACAATGTTTATCCCAATAAGATCTTTGGGAATATAAACACCCTCTGGGTAGACTTTATCCAGAACCAAGAAGGGACGGGTGCGGGGCTGATAACAAATCCACTCAAATTGATCTTGATAAAGATAGAGACAAGGCACCTGATATTTATCGGTGATGTAGCGATGTTTGTTATTGTATTCACCCACCCTGGTATCTACGACCACTGTATCATTATGAATGCCCACCAAGTCTTGGTATCCCATGTTACGCAAGGCCAGGATCACTCCTTCTAATTGCCAGGGCGTCGTGGAGCAAGCGGGGTACCAGGTTTGCCAGGAAATATTGATTTTCAAGCCTGTCCTTATGCCATGGGGAAGGGCTAGTTCCACGCCAGCCATTCTCATCAGCCGTTCGATGTCTTCAAGTACGATCTCGGGTTTGGTTTTGAGAACGGCGACTTTACCCTTACCGGGAAACTGACTCACCAGAGGACCTCCCTAGAATGATTCTTTCAGTTTATGCCTAGCGGATATTAATCCACGAAGTCTTACATAAGCATTTTAGCCAAGCCCAGAAAGGTCGTCCAGTTGTTTTCGTCACCCTCGAGCTATGCGTTTATCACTCAACAGCGCGGGAAAAACGGATAGGGATCTATGAGTTGATTTGTTGACGAATGCGCTGGGCTAATGCCAAGGCACGTTCGACAGACGTTCCAAGATATTGCGCTGTGTTTTGGAAAATTTCCAATATTTCGTCGGTCGCGAGATAGTTTAGCAGGATTTCATCCTGACTGAGCATTTGAGGAAGAGGATTGGGTTGACCTTGTTGTAAGGCTCTCCATGCCATTAGCGCATGCTGGCGTAAATGCTCATGCATGGTTTGACGGTCGGCACCTTTTTTGACCAGATTCATAAGCACGCGTTCCATGGCCGCGAACGGTAGGTAATTGCTGAGGTTGCGATGTATGGCAGTCTCATCAACTTCTAGTCCTTTCAAAATTGTGAGCGCGCTCATCAGAAGTTCATCGGTCACTAGAAATGCCTCAGGAAGGATGAGGCGACGGTTGGCCGAATCGTCCAAGGTGCGTTCGAGGAGTGAGTGGGCAGCATTTTGCCAAGCAATTGAGGGGTAGGTAGCTAAAAGTCGGGCTAAGGAGTTGATGCGCTCAGCGCGAATCGGATTTCGTTTAAAAGGCATAGCCGATGAACCAACCTGGGTGGTACCAAAGGGTTCACGCCATTCTCCGATCAATGGGTTTTGAAGCAGACGCAGGTCGAAGGCAAACTTATAGAGGGTTGCTCCCAAACTGGCCAGCGCACTGAGGATGACAAACTCCTGTTTTCGGGGGTAGGTTTGGCTGGCAATTGGATAAAAAGGCAAGTTTAGTTTATGGCTGAGAAGTGATTCAAAGCGTTCGAGATTTTCAGCACCAATAAGTTCGGCGTATGATGCTGCACTCCCCACAGCCCCCTTGAAACCTTTGCCTCGAATCTTACCTTGCAATTCACTCAGAGTCTGATAATCCTCGAGAAGATCTTGCGCATAAAGGGACAGACGGTAGCCAAGAGTAATAGGTTCCGCGGGCTGTAAATGCGTATAGCCGATGATGGGCAGATCGGCGTAGTGTTCAATTTTATCGGCGAATATGGCTAGTAAAGAGGAGAGTTTTTCAAGCAATAACCCCAGCCCTTGGCGTAAACGCAAGGCTTCGGCGTTATCCTCAATATCCATTGACGTTGCGCCAAGGTGAAGCACTTTTCCACCCAATGAGCATTGCTCAGCGAAGGTTTTCAGTTCAGCCATGAGGTCGTGTTGAATTTCGCGTTCAATTTCGAGGGCACGTTGCAGATCAATCGCATTTTGATGCTCACGCAGGTCTTGTACTTGCTCCGGCGATACTAACCCAAATTCTGCTTCTGCTTCTGCCAAAGCGACCCAAATCCGACGCCATAGTTGACGTTTAGTATGCTCGCTCCATAGCGTCCGCATTTCCGGGCTTCCGTAACGCCAAGAGAACGGGGATTGGTATGATATTGGGGCAAGGTTCACGGTTAGGGCCCTCAGTAGAGCGGAATTGAAAATCTAACTTTTGAAATTATAATTTATTAAGGTCGCTGGACAATCGTAAGGGGAGTTGAGCGGGATAGATCGTTTGGATTTATTCGTGCATAGCATATAATAGATAAAAACATTTTCCAGTTTATCGGGGCTCGAGGGAGGCAACTCTGGAAACTCAACGTATTACTCAAAGTTTTGGTGGAGGCGGTGTAAACCGCCAACTTCCTCCCGGCTATGTGCTTGTTGATCGGTACTTGATTCAGGAAGTAATTGGTGTGGGAGGAATGGGCTCAGTTTATCGAGCCCGTGATTTGCACTTTCCTAATGTGGTCAAAATTGTTGCGGTGAAAGAGATGATCAATCAGGCGCGCGATCCTATGGTGCGCCAAACCATTTTGCACAATTTTGAACGTGAGGCAAATTTACTGGTTACGCTAAATCATGTTGCCATTCCTAAAATTTTCGATTATTTTACCCATGACGAACGTTCTTACTTGGTCTTGGAGTATATCAATGGAAAAGATTTGGAAGCCATCTTAAATGAAACAGAGGGTTTCCTACCAGAGGATCAAATAATTAAGTGGGCAATCGAGATTTGTGATGTATTAGATTATCTTCATAATCACAAACCCGAGCCGATCATCTTTCGAGACATGAAGCCTTCCAATGTCATGATTAATCATAATGGGCACGTGATGTTGATTGATTTTGGTATTGCCAAAATCTTCCGTGAAGGTCAAAAAGGTACGATGATTGGCACAGAAGGTTATAGTCCACCCGAACAGTATCGAGGTGAGGCAACGCCTGTGGCTGATATTTACGCTCTCGGCGCAACACTACACCATCTACTGACAAAACGCGATCCGCGACTAGAACCTCCCTTCTCATTTTCCGAACGCCCAATCCGCAAGATTAACCCCAGTGTTTCGCCGGAATTGGAGGCAGTCATTAATACTGCGCTCCAATACAACCCCACAGATCGTTTTCCTTCTGCGATTGCAATGAAAGAAGCCTTGCTCGCCGTTGCGCGCAAGACGGGGATCCTTTCCCGCATCACATTACCCGTAACAATGAAAGAGGAAAAGATCAAACCGTTGTGGGTGTTTAAGTGTGAGGATGAGGTGAGAGGATCGCCGTTTTACGATAATGGGGTAATTTACATTGGTTCATATGATAATAATCTGTATGCTCTGGATGCCACCAGGGGGGAATTTCATTGGAAGTTTCCCACTGAAGGTGCTATTGTTGGCCGGCCAATCGTTTATCAGGATATGGTGCTAATTGGCTCTAAAGATTCTAATTTATATTGCATCTCGGCTAAAACCGGAAAGCTTCTATGGAATCATAAAACAGATGGGGCTATTCATAGTTCCCCACGGGTGGGCGAGGGACACGTTTTCTTCGGTAGCGATGATGGCTACTTATATGCGATTAACCTGACTTCTGGACGTCGAGCATGGCGTCTTGATGCGGGTGAAGCGATTCGCTCGACGCCCTTTCTGACCAATGAATTTATTTACTTTGGTACTGAGGCTGGTGACTTCCTGTGTGTGGATTATCGGGGGCAAATTAAGTGGCGCTTTCGCGCCAAACGGGCGATCACCTCTTCGCCAACCGTGACCCAAGGTATGGTGTACTTTACGTCGCTAGACGCGTCATTTTATGCCCTGGATTCAAAATCGGGTTGGATGATTTGGCGTTTTCGGATGGGTAAGGGCTCTGTGTCCTCACCCTGTCGTGTAGATAATTTTGTGTTTGCAGGTTCTGCCGATGGATTTATCTACTGCCTGGACGCCAATACATCTAAAGAAATCTGGCGTTTCCAAACCGATCACCAGGTTAGTGGTTCTCCTGTGATCTACAAAGATAGTTTATATTGTGGCTCGGCAGATGGGAATCTCTATTGTTTAGACTATAAGACGGGGAAATTGCGCTGGAAGTTTGCGACTGATGGCCCGATTACAGGTACACCTATGGCTTTTAATAATGTGATTTATTTTGGCTCGGCGGATCATATGGTTTATGCATTGCTTGCCTGATCCCAACTTCGGTGGGAGGAAGAGGTGATTAAATTTTTAGAACGTTTACTTAATCGGCAAAAACCGAAATCCTCAGGAGATGAGAGCGGATTTGTTCAAACTGCTCCCTTGACCGAGGAGCAATTGCAACCAGTTACAGTAATGCCATTAGTTATAGAACCGGCTCATTTACTAGTCGGGGTCGGACAATCGGTGGGCAAGCAACGTGAGCGAAATGAGGATGCTCTCTTTTCGCTCTCCTCAATTTTATCCGATGGAAACTTAGAATTGCCTTTTGGGGTTTTCATCGTTGCAGATGGGATGGGAGGGCATGAACATGGCGAGATAGCCAGCGGTGTGGCGGTACGAGCCATGGCTGAATTTATTTTGTCCCGTTCTTATCTACCCTTTTTATCCATGGAAGACCGCCAGCGCAGCAGTTTGCAAGAGGTGATGGAAAATGGTGTTGTTCAGGCTCAACAGGCAGTAGTTAGGTATGCGCCAGGTGGGGGGACAACGCTAACGGCTGCCTTAGTGGTAGGCGAACAGGTCACTCTGGCTCATGTGGGGGATAGTAGGGCATATTTTGTTTATCCCGATGGACGAATGCAGGTTGTTACGCAGGATCATTCTTTAGTACATCGTTTAGTGGAATTGGGGCAACTTTCAGAGCAGGAAGCGCAGGTTCATCCTCAAAGAAATGTGCTCTATCGTGCTTTGGGGCAATCTGAACCCTTTCGACCGGATATACACACCCATCCAATGCCTCGCCCGGGCTTTTTACTTATATGTAGTGATGGGTTATGGGGGGTGCTCTCTGAGAAAGAAATGTTTCAAATTATTACTAGCGCACGTAACCCAGCCATAGCGTGTAAGAACTTGGTGGATGCGGCAAATGCGGCTGGTGGACCAGATAATATCAGCGTTATTTTAGTTCAATACCTTTAACAGTGGGTTATGACGACAGGGATAGCCGAGTACTATAATCTCCTACGAGTTCCTATAGATGCAACGGCAGAAGAAATACGTTCAGCCTATTTTGCTGCGACTCGTGCTTATCATCCCGATGTTAACCCTGCACCGGAAGCGCGCCAGCTATTTATACGGGTACAGGAAGCTTATGAAGTGCTATCGAATCCTCAACGGCGTGCTACTTATGACGCGAATATTCCGTCAGACCTTCGCAAGCCCCCGCCTGTTGCCTTAGAATGGATACTGAGCCGCACGGTTATTCCACGACTGAATGAACCACAATTGATCTACCTCATGCTCGATCTAAGGGTTACAACTTTAGAACCGACCGTAGGCCCTCCTGTTCATATTTGTTTAGTAGTTGACCGCTCGACTTCAATGCGGGGTGAGCGGATCGAGATGGTTAAGCAAGGCATTGGACACTTGGTCCGTAACCTAGGACCTAATGATTTAATCTCATTAATTGCATTTGGTGATCGTGCAGAGGTCATTCTTCATGCTACCCCTGTTCAACATCAGATTGATATCCTACACGCCGTTAACCAGTTGCAGGTTAGTGGAGGTACTGAAATTCTACGCGGAATTGAAATGGCGATTAACCTCTCTCGCTATGCCAACCATTTGAACAACACGAGCACCCAAATTTGGTTGATTACCGATGGACATACTTACGGCGACGAGCAGGCAAGCATTGAATTGGCGGCGAGTGCACGCCAAGAGGGAATTACTATCAATGCCTTTGGAATTGGGGAGGACTGGAATGATGACTTTCTAGACGCCCTTACAAGCATTGCAGGCGGAAGTGCTCATTATATTCAACATGTAGAGGATCTGTACCTGTGTTTTGAACGCAAAGGCAGAAGTACTAAGCAAACCTTTGCACGAGGATTAGAACTCTACTTCACAAACGATTCGGGAATCAACATCCGCTATGCGTTTAAATTGGGAGATGAGGTTGCACCTCTGGTCGTTGAGCCGCCAATGCCTTTGGGGGATCTGTATTATGATCAAAAAATGAATGTTGTGTTAGAGTTATTGATTCCGCAATTATCTCCAGAGATCACCGAGATTTATCTTCTGCGCGGTAAGCTAACAATGGAGATTCCATCTCTGGAGGCGCGCTTTTGGCGCATTCCCTTTTCGGTTGCTTGTGAAGTCAGTGATGAGGTGGGATCTGTTCCTGTTCCAGAAGTCCTTCTTCAGTCTTTATCGCGCTTGACACTTTACCGTATGCAAGAGAGAGCACGTCAGGAAATTTCTGTGGGAGAAATTTCTCGAGCGGCCCGGCGTTTACAGTATTTGGCGACCCATCTACTGGCGAAAGGTGAACGAGCTTTGGCCCGCACCGTGCTGTTAGAAGCTGAACATTTACATCGTACACACCAGTTGAGTGGTGAGCGTGGAAAACAAATCAAGTATGGCACGCGATCTCTTCTCATGTTGCCCGAACCACGTAAGGAATAGGCTATGATCACCTGTCCAAATTGTCATCATCAGGAATTGCCAGGCACACTATTTTGCAGTGAATGTGGGGCCCAACTTGTGGTCATGGATCGTAGTGCAACCCAGACCTTTAATACGGTGCAATCTGATTATTTTGAGAGAAAGCGATCTAAGCCGTTGTCTCCCGTTCTAGAAAGGGGAGAAAGTCCGGCAACTACGACGGTAATTGCTCTGCGTATTGTAGACTCGGATGAAATCATCCATCTGGGTGGGCGATCAGAGATCACACTGGGGCGGGTTGTGGAGGGACAGCCGATCTTGCCAGACATTGATTTGAGCCCTTATGAGGCTTATACCCAAGGGGTTTCGCGTTTGCATGCGGCGATAAAGATTACCCCCCAGCGAGTCTCGATTATGGACTTGGGATCGTCTAACGGCACGCGGGTCAATGGCCAGAAAATCGTGCCTCATGTAGAATATCCGCTAAACAATCATGATATTGTTGCTCTCGGTAAATTGAAAATCCAGGTTATTATTCAATAGGCGAGGAAACCATGCCAAGTGTTATCATCCACCTGAATAATGAAGATCCAGTGTTGGGGGAAATTGATGCTCTGCCTTCTCCGACCGACTATTTGATCATCGTCAAGAACCCTCGCAAGCGGGATGGTAAGGATCTTCACTACATCGAGGCGAATGTTACCACAGTGATCTGGCCGGTGAGCCGGATCAATTTCATTGAAGTGTTGCCTGCAGCCGAAGAAGAGGAAGTGATTTCTTTTGTGAGGGAGTGATCTATTTATGACTGATACCAGTCTAAGAGACCGCCTAGTCCTCGTGGTTGATGACGAGGAAAAAATGGCGCGTTTTATTCGGCTTAACCTGGAGCATGATGGCTTTCGGGTGGTAGAAGCCCACCGCGGTGAGGAAGCAATTCGTGTATTACGTGATGCGCTACCGGATCTGGTTATTTTAGATGTGATGTTACCGGATATGGATGGATTCGAGGTATTGCAATTGATCCGTGAAATCAGTCAAGTGCCGGTCATCATGGTTACGGCCAAAGGTGAGGAGGAAGACCGCATTCGGGGTTTGGAGCTTGGTGCCGATGATTACGTGACCAAACCTTTCAGTCCGCGCGAGTTAGTCAGCCGAGTTCGAGCCGTGTTACGGCGCACTGAGATGGCCAGCCCCATTTCTAAAGAGGTGGTTGAGGTAGACGACCGCCTGAAAATTGACTTTGGACGTCGCGAAGTATGGGTAGAGGGCAAACTGGTCAAATTGCGTCCTACCGAATACCGTTTGCTGTATCACTTGGTGCAAAATGCCGGGTGGGTGCTTACCTATGATCAAATTCTTGCCAAAGTATGGGGATATGAATATCGTGATGAACCCCATTATGTGCGCCTTTATGTTAACTATCTCCGTCAGAAAATAGAAAAAGATCCCGCAAATCCCAAATATATCCTGACCGAGCGTGGTGTAGGATATCGGTTTGTGGATTTTCGGCGCCAGAAACCAAGCGAAACAAGCCAGGAATCTACAAAAAATTGATATTTCTCTAGTAAAAATCTTATGCATTGGGCTTATATAAAAGGGTGTCATCAAAACCTTCTTGGCTAGGAGGTGGACGATGGCAAATCTGATGGTCTTTGATCCCATGCGTGAATTGGCTGCTTTGCGCTCGACCATGGATCAACTCTTTGATGACCTCTTCACCCGGCAGGTAGATTGGCTGCGGGGCACAGACTGGATGGCGGTGGACATGTATCAGACCGATAACGACATAGTGGTCAAAGCCACTATTCCTGGGGTAAAGCCCGAGGATGTTCATGTGACGGTCAACAATAATGTGTTGACAATCTCGGGCGAAGTAAAACAGGAAGAAGAGGTCAAGAATGCAGTTTATCATTTGCGCGAACGCCGCTACGGGACGTACACCCGCAGCATTACGTTACCGGTGCCGGTGGAGGTTGATAAAGCCAAAGCCGAATATGAGAACGGCGTGCTAACGCTGACCTTGCCCAAAGCCGAAGCAGTGCGACCGAAGACCATTACGGTAAAGGCGAAATAAGTCCTTAGAAGCAGCCGCCTCGCCAGAGGCGGCTGAAAACCTCTAAGATAAGGAGGTCAAGATGCCAGTTTATCAATATGTGTGTGAGGAGTGTGGGCAACCCTTTGAGTATTTTGCCCGTTCCCAAAACGGGCGCATTCCGCAATGTCCTCAGGGACATCTTCGCGTGCGTAAAGTATATCAGGTGCCTGCTGTTATCTTCAAGGGGAGCGGTTGGTACAGTACCGATCATCGGCCTAAGCCTTCTGCTGAAGAGAAATAAGTCATTGTGACGACCTTGACCTTTAGGATAGTAAAATTGTGATATACTAAACCCGATTTACTTTTGGGTATGAAGGGAGAATGTTAGAATGATTAATTCACCAATTCATGTGACTGATGCCGCGTTTGAGAAAACGGTGTTACAATCAGCCTTACCGGTAGTGGTTGATTTCTGGGCTCCGTGGTGTGGTCCTTGCCGCTTGATTGCCCCGGCACTGGAAAAGATTGCAAAAGACTATGCCGGTAAATTGATTGTTGCCAAGGTTAACACTGACGAAAATCCAGAGTGGGCGACGCGCTTTGGCGTGCAAGGAATCCCCACTTTGCTTTTTGTCGCAAACGGTAAGGTCATCCATCGTCAGGTGGGGGCATTACCGGAGGGAATGCTTCGAGATGTAGTAGAGCAATTTCTGGATGTGGTGCAAACGGCTTCGGCCCAATCCAAATCCTGATTGGAATAACCCATGAAAGTAACAAAAAACCCGGAGTTGCACGCCCGGGTTTTTTGTTATCTGGTTTGGAAAATTTATTCGCGAACACGTTGGATGTGAGCGCCAAGCGCAGCCAGTTTTTCATCCACCCGCTCGTAGCCGCGGTCAATTTGTCCGATATTGCGGATGACCGAGGTGCCGCGGGCAGATAAAGCGGCTAGCACCAGCGCCATGCCGGCGCGAATATCTGGGCTCTCCAGCTTTTCGCCATATAACTCGGTAGGCCCTTGCACAATACAACGGTGCGGGTCGCAAAGGACGATTTGAGCGCCCATGCTGACTAATTTATCCGTGAAAAACATGCGACTGGGGTACATCCAGTCGTGGAAAAGTACAGTGCCCTTGGATTGGGTGGCAACGACCAGGGCGATGCTCATCAGGTCAGTAGGGAAAGCCGGCCAGGGCATGACACTGATCTCGGGAATAGCCCCTCCTAAGTCGGGCTCGATGGTGAGGCGTTGCTCGCGGGGGACAAAAATATCCTCGCCTCGCACGTCCCAATGGACCCCTAGGCGTCCAAATACCAATTGGATCATGTCCAGGTATTCCGGGCCTGCTTTGCGGATGGTGATTTCACCACGGGTTACGGCTGCAGCGCCAATAAACGAGACGACCTCAAGATAATCCGGGCCAATGGTGAATTCACCGCCATGTAAGCGTTCCACGCCAGTAATGTGTAGGGTGTTGGAGCCGATGTTCTCTATTTTTGCCCCCAGTAAGTTCAAGAAGTGACACAATTCCTGGATATGGGGTTCAGATGCCGCATTGCGAATGACGCTTTCTCCCTTAGCCATAACCGCAGCCATAATGGCGTTTTCGGTTGCGGTGACACTAGCCTCATCGAGTAGGATATTAGCTCCGCGCAGACCGCTGGCACGAAAGTAGAAATAACGATCATAAGAGACATCTACACCGAGTTTTTTTAGGGCTAAAAGATGGGTATCAACCCGGCGACGCCCGATGACGTCGCCACCGGGCGGGGGTAGGCGTAATTCACCGGAGCGAGCGCTCATCGGACCGGCGAGCAAAATAGAGGCGCGTATCTTGCGGCACAAATCGGGATCAAGATCCGCCGGCCGCACCTCCTTGGCTTGAATTTTCCACGTATGTTCATCGAGATCAGTAAACTCTACCCCCAATGATTCAAGTAATGCGCGCATAGTACGCACATCTAAGATATTGGGAACGTTGTGTAAGACGACCGGTTCATCGGTGAGTAAACAGGCGGCCATGAGAGGGAGGGCAGCGTTCTTGTTCCCGGAGGGCGTTACTTCTCCGAATAGAGGATAACCACCTTCGATGATAAATTTTTCCATTGCCACCTCCATAGTTATTATATCCATACCTTTGGTGATATGACGAGTTTTTGCTACAATAGGAATTGGTGGGGATTGGAATGGCGAGGAGATGAATGAGGCGCTGAAATGGACCGAGCGACCAAAGAACAACTTTATGATGCGTGGCATACATTTATAACCCGGCATATTATTCTGCCCCAGGTACGACCGATTATTGCTACCTCGTGGCAAAGATGCTGGGCGCGGGTGGATCCCTATGCCTTGCTCAAGCCTCCGCGGCTATCGGATCAGCATCTATTTTCTATGCAGGTTAATCACTTTGAATTAATGGCCATTGCCCGACCTGTGATGGAGGACATTTATCAGTATATCGAAAACTCAAATTCGGTAGTGGTGTTTGCAAACAGCGTTGGTTACTTGCTTGATCGCGTGGGTGATCCGGGCATGCTGGCTACATTGGAGAGCCTCCAGATTGTCCCGGGCGCATTGCTGGCTGAAAGTGAATTGGGCACAAATGCAATTGGGGTGGCGTTGCTTGAGCGCGAACCCTTACAGGTCGTCGGGTATGAGCATTTCTCGCAGCCATTGCATGATTTTGGTTGGGCGGCGGCGCCGGTTTTTGATATTAGCGGTAAGTTGTTAGGGGCATTAGGAATTGCCACCCGAGTGAGCAACTTCCATCCTTATGCTTTGGGCTTGGTGGTGGCAGGCGCACGGGCAATAGAAGCACAGCGCCAATCGGATCAGTTATTGGAAGAGCAAAATAGCCAATTAGCCGGTATCAATGCCGTTCTCTCCGGAATCAACGAGGGAATACTGGTTTGGAACACGGATGGGGTTGTGATTCATGCTAATCCAGCGGCAGCAGAGATCCTCAAGGTGGCTCCTGAAACGCTAATGGGTTCGCATTTGGACGCCTTTGTCAAACTTCCTCCCTATGTGTTAGATGCATTACATCGGCAAATTCCGATTTCTGATTTGGAAGTCAACCTTTCGGTTTTGGGTGAAACGATCTCGTGTTTGCTTAGCCTGCAATATGTGCGCGGGCGGCGTGGCGTACGGGCGATTTTAGCCATTCTGCGCCCGCTGAAGACTCTCCGCGAATATGTACAGCGTCAGGTCGGTTCACCAACGTTTGATCTCCAAAATCTGGTAGGCGAATCGCCTGCGATTCGCCGCGTGCGGCGCTTAGCGCGTAGCGCAGCGGCAGCGCGAGGTTGCGTGTTGATACGGGGTGAAAGCGGGACGGGTAAGAATTTGCTTGCACGTGCTATTCACTATCACAGTCCGCGTAGTCATGGCCCGTTTGTGGTCTTTGCCTGCACTGCTGTGCCGAGTGAATTGGTGCTCCCCGAGTTGTTAGGGGTTGAGCGAGGAGTGGGGGAGGGAATCTCCCATGCCAGTAAGTTTGAATTAGCGGATGGAGGTACGCTTTTCTTCCAGGATGTGGACGCCTTGCCTCTGGAGGCTCAATCGGTCTTATTGAATTACCTTGAACTGGGGATTATACAACGCATTGGCAGTCGTAAGCCCGTTGAAGTGGATGTGCGTATCATTGCCTCCAGTTCAGCAGATTTAGAGCATTTGGTGGCTGAAGGTAATTTTCGGGCCGATCTGTTTTACCGCTTGAGCCTATTTGAAATCGTGTTGCCTCCTTTACGTGAACGTAAGCAGGATTTAGAGTTATTGATTGAGCAGATCCTGCAACGCCTGGCCCGGCAATTGGGACATCCCCTTAGCCTGAGCCGTGAGACCCTTGGAATACTACGGTCTCATTCCTGGCCGGGGAACGTACGGGAATTGGAATCGGTCCTGACGAGAGCAGCGGTACAGGCAAGTCCCGGGCATCTCATCTTACCGGTTCATTTGCCCCCATTACAAACAGGTGCGGAAACGGGTGACAAGGTATGGACTCGTCATTTACCGCCCCTTGAGGAAATCGAACGCCAGGCAATTCTCCAAGCCGCGCGGCAATGTCATGGAAATGTTTCTCAGATGGCTCGACTTTTAGGTGTGGGGCGGACAACATTATGGCGTCATTTGCGACGAATGAACATTTCGCTGGAGGCTTATCGTGAAGATGGTGGCCAAGGGAGTGGTGTTTCAAATTGAAACACAACGCCAAAAAAATGTTTCAAAATGATACATTAAAAAACGTTAAGTTGACAGGTGAGCTGAAAGCCTTACAATGAATTGTGATGTCTTGCGCAATGTGGCTTTATGAGCAGTGGGTGATAACTGCAAACCCTATGCTAATGGCATGGGGGGATGAGTGTGTTTTAGTTTCTTCTTCTTGTGCGCAAAAAATACCGCCATTAGATTAGTCCCGATTGGCGGTATTTTTGCGAGACCCATTGTTAGTAAGTTGCTCAAATTTCATACCAAAGGAGGTGAACGGAGAAATAAGCGAAGCCGTAGTCTGTTGCCCCGTCTATTCTATTCTTCAAATTCTTTATGAAAGGAGAGGTCCGACATGAAATCCAAAGGTTTAGGCGAGTTTCTGGGCGAAGTCATCGGTACTTTTACCCTGATCTTGCTGGGTGATGGTGTGGTTGCCAATGTGGGGCTTGCCCCGCGGTTGGCTGCACCAGCCTATAACTGGAACACTATCACCATCGGCTGGGCCTTCGCAGTCATTGTGGCAGTTTATGTTGCGGGTGGCGTATCGGGCGCTCATCTTAACCCGGCAGTGACCATTGCCCTGGCAGTAAAACGCGGTTTCCCCTGGTCCAAAGTGCCTACGTATATCCTGGGGCAATTGGTGGGGGCTTTCCTAGGCGCGTTAGGCGTGTACCTGGTTTATCGTGAGGGCCTGGTTGCGGCTGGCATGCCCAATGTTTGGTGCACCGGGCCTGGCTCGGTCTTCGGACAGGCGTTCTGGGGCGGTCAGGGTGCTGCGCCACAGGGTTCCTATTCATTGCTCAACGCCAGCATCGCGGAAATTTTCGGCACGATGGTGCTGCTCTTTGGTGTGCTGGCGAGTGGTGATCAGCGCAACCTGGGCTTGAAATTCAACCTGGGCCCCTTCCTGGTTGGCGGCACGGTTCTGTCGGTCGGTCTGAGCTTGGGCGGCCCGAGTGGGTATGCCATCAACCCGGCCCGTGACCTTGGTCCGCGCATCCTCGGCACGCTGGTCGGGACCCAGGGCCTCTTCGATGGTTCCTACTGGATTGTGGCGCCGGTGATTATGCCGATCATCGGTGGTATCTTGGGTGTGCTGCTCTATGATTGGTTCGTGAGCGCCTTCCTGCCCGAGAAGAGCGAGTAATTCATTCTTATATGAGTGGGCCTACCCCTTGGGTGGGGTGGGCCCACCTCAATTGAGCATTACATGGGTAGGTGTGGATGGTGCGCCGGATAGAAAAGTTGCATCAGTCACTAGTGGGTAGAAAGGAAGTGAGGTATGAAGAAGTTAATCAATAAACCCGAAGATGTCGTTCGTGAAGAACTGGAGGGTATGGCGCTTGCCCACCCCGATCTGATCCGGGTGCATTTTGATCCCAACTATATTGTGCGCGCCGATGCGCCGGTCAAAGGAAAAGTGGGTGTGTTATCGGGTGGCGGTTCAGGCCATGAACCGATGCATGGGGGCTTCGTCGGCATCGGCATGCTGGACGCAGCTTGCCCGGGTGCAGTGTTTACTTCCCCAACACCGGATCAGATGCTTGAGGCAACGAAGGCTATCAACGGTGGGGCTGGTGTGCTGCATATCGTCAAGAACTACACCGGCGACATCATGAACTTTGAGATGGCTGCCGACCTTGCCCGCGCCGAAGGGATCGAAGTGGAATCGGTGATCATTGATGATGATGTAGCCGTGCAGGATAGCCTCTATACGGCCGGTCGCCGTGGCGTGGGTAGCACCGTTTTGGCCGAGAAATTATGCGGTGCGGCGGCCGAGCAAGGGCGCTCACTCAAAGAGGTGGCCGATGTTTGTCGCAAGGTCAAGGACTGGGGACGCAGCATGGGAATGGCGCTGACCTCATGCACGGTGCCGCATGTGGGTCGGCCCACGTTTGATTTACCTGAAGATGAAATGGAAATCGGGATCGGTATCCACGGCGAGCCGGGGCGAACACGCATGAAACTCAAACCGGCGGATGAGATTGTGGAAATGCTGATGGAGCCGATCATCAAGGATATCCCCTACAAACCGGGTGACGAGGTGTTACTCTTCGTCAACGGTATGGGTGGGACACCGCTCATCGAGTTGTACATTGTCTATCGCAAGGCGCATCAGATCGCGACCCAACATGGTCTGAAGGTTGTGCGCAACCTGATTGGCTCCTATATCACCAGCCTGGAGATGGCCGGCACCTCGATCACATTACTCAAGATGGATGAGGATATGATCAAGTTGTGGGATGCACCGGTCAAGACGCCGGGCTTGCGCTGGGGCATGTAATCTCTACCATCAACACTTGCCGGGGTTTGCTCTGGGTGAACCCCGGCTATAACGGAGCGTCGTATGGTCATTACTCGGGATAAAGTGTTGGAGTGGATAAAGCGTTACGCTGATCTTCTGGCGGAGAATCGCGATTATTTGACCCAGTTGGATGCTGCTATCGGTGATGCCGATCATGGGGCAAATATGGATCGCGGCTTCAAAGCGGTGTTGAATAAAATGCCAGAACTTGCCGATAAGGACATAGGTACGATCCTCAAAACGGTAGGTATGACCCTACTGGCTACCGTGGGTGGCGCTGGTGGTCCGCTTTATGGCACGTTCTTCCTTCAGGCTGGAATTAAGACCACGGGTAAGATGGAGTTAACTCTAGAGGACTGGGTCAATGCTCTGGAAGCGGGTATCACCGGGGTCAAGAACCGAGGGAAAGCCGAACTAGGGGATAAGACCATGATTGATGCCCTGGTGCCAGCCTGGAATGCGCTCAAACAGGCTGCCGATAACGGCAATAACTTAAGTGAGGCCCTGGAGCGCTGTGCCCGGGCTGCCGAAGAAGGGATGAAAGCCACAATACCGCTTGTTGCGCGCAAAGGTCGTGCCAGTTATTTGGGTGAGCGAAGTGCAGGACATCAGGACCCAGGAGCCACCTCATCCTACCTTATGTTGCGAGCGGCCGCCGAAGTCTGGCGTGACGCGTAAACAATTCTCTCAAACCCAAATCTAAAACTTCAGGAGGTGTGATATGGCCAAGTATGCTGCCGCGATTGATCAGGGTACGACCAGCACTCGCTTCATGATCTTTGACCACAGCGGCAACGTGGTAGGTGTTGATCAGAAAGAACATGAGCAGATTTACCCCAAGCCGGGTTGGGTCGAACACGACCCGATGGAAATCTGGACGCGGACTCAGGAAGTTATTGAAGGAGCGCTGCGCAAGAGCGGTGTGGATCCAAAGGACATTGCTGCAGTTGGCGTGACCAATCAGCGTGAAACCACCATTGTGTGGGAAAAAGCGACCGGAAAACCGGTGTATAATGCGATCGTATGGCAGGACACCCGTACCGACAAAATCTGCAACGAGTTGGCAGCCGATGGTGGCCAGGATCGCTTCCGCCCCAAAACTGGTCTACCGCTAGCCACCTATTTCTCGGGCCCCAAGATCAAATGGATCTTGGATAATGTGCCGGGTGTTCGCGAGAAAGCCGAGAAAGGCGAGGTCATCTTTGGGAACATCGATACCTGGGTGATCTGGAACCTGACCGGTGGTCCGAAGGGTGGTGTACATGTGACAGATGTTTCTAACGCCTCGCGCACCATGTTAATGAACCTGGAGACCCTGGATTGGGATGATGAAATCCTGGGAATCCTGGGTATCCCACGCGCGATGCTGCCGGCGATTCGTCCATCTTCCGAAGTTTATGGGTATGCCAAGGGCTTGCTCGAGGGTATCCCGGTCGCAGGTGACTTGGGTGACCAGCAAGCAGCGCTCTTCGGTCAGGCCTGCTATAGCCCTGGCGAAGCCAAGAACACCTACGGCACTGGCTGCTTCATGCTGTTGAACACCGGCACCCGCCCAGTGCCTAGCAAGAGTGGTTTGCTGACCACGCTAGCCTACAAGATCGGCGATCAACCGGCGGTTTACGCGTTGGAGGGCTCGATCGCTATCACCGGTGCCTTGGTACAGTGGCTGCGCGATAACCTGAAGATGATCGAATCCTCAAAGGATGTAGAGGCGTTGGCCCGCACCGTGGAGGACAATGGCGGCATTTACTTCGTGCCGGCGTTCTCGGGCCTCTTCGCGCCCTATTGGCGCAGCGATGCCCGTGGTGTGATTGTGGGTCTAACCCGCTACATCAACCGTGGTCATATTGCTCGGGCTGCGTTGGAGGCCACGGCTTACCAGACCCGCGAGGTGTTGGACGCGATGAACGCCGACTCTGGCGTGCCGCTGACCGCCCTCAAGGTGGATGGTGGTATGGTCTACAACGAGTTGCTGATGCAATTCCAGGCGGACATCCTGGGTGTGCCCGTCATTCGCCCGAAGGTCGCTGAAACAACTTCCCTCGGTGCAGCGTATGCGGCGGGTATGGCGGTTGGGTTCTGGACCAACTTCGATGAATTGCGCGCGAACTGGCAGGTGGATAAGGTCTGGAATCCGCAGATGAGCTCCGAAGAACGCGAACGGCTCTATGCCGGTTGGAAGAAAGCCGTCCAGCGCACCTTTGGGTGGGTCGAATAATATCATTTGATGTTGGTTGGGGGCAGGGTTTCCCTGCCCCCAAACCTGTGATCATAAGGTGTAGGGCGGTGGGGTCAAGAGGGCAGGGCGCCGGATTGACCGAAAACCGCTCTTTGTATGCCCCTAAAGCGGGTGATTTTTTGAAGTTGCAATGTTAAATAATGATAAAATTCACAGATAGTTGGATGGTGCCTAATGAGTAAAAAGAAAAAACACCAGGTCGAATCGGATCCTTTTGCCACTGGTCAACCTTGGCTATCTATGAAAAGTGCAATTATTACCATGGCTGTGGTTAGTGTCTTGATGGTGGCATGGGTAACCTGGCAAGGTTCTTATTCAAAACCTTTGGGTGAGAGTTTATTGTGGGGTTTGGTGTTTGGCGGCAGTATATGGATCGTGTTTTTGTTATTCTTGTTGATTCATCGTCTTTTCCGCCGCTAGTGATCAGGATTCACGGATGAGGTGAGTTTTTAACAAGGAACTTTAACCCAGGATAGGAGCGATTCTATGAGCCAATATCACGCGATCGTAATAGGCGCCGGGTTTACCGGTGTAGCGATTGCCCATGATCTGGCCCTGCGTGGGTTTCGGGTTACGGTGGTGGAACGGGGGCCAATTGCCAACGGTACCTCGGGACGAACCCATGGTCTGTTACACTCTGGGGCTCGCTACGCGGTGAATGATCAGGAGTCAGCTATTGAGTGCATCCAGGAGAATCAAATTTTACGCTTGATTGTCCCCGATGCTATTGAACCAAACGGGGGTCTTTTCATCGCGGTGGATGAAAGTGATTTGGAGTATCGCGAGAAGTTTATTCAGGGCTGCGAGGAGTGCAAAATCCCGATTCGCGAACTGACGCCTAAGGAAGCCCTGCGGATTGAACCCAATCTGAACCCCCAATTGCTAACCGCCTTCACCGTGCCCGATGGAACGTTTGATCCTTTGCGTCTGGCATTAGCCTTTGCGGCAACCGCGAAATCCAATGGCGCAGTGTTCCATCTCTACACCGATGTGGTGGACTTGCTGACCGATGGACAGGGGAACATTAAGGGGGTGAAGGCTTGGAATCGGGCTACGGATAAACGCTTCGAGATTGAAGGGGATATCGTGGTCAATGCCACCGGAGCATGGGTGGGTCAAATTACCTCCATGGCTGGTATCCGGGTGCCGATTGCTCCAACGCCGGGGGTCATGGTTGCTTATGATAAACGTCTAACTCAACGGGCTATCAACCGTTTGAATAAACCCGGCGATGGCGATATTGTTCTACCGCAGCGGCGGATGATGGTCGTTGGAACCACGTCGTTCTCGATCGAAGACCCCGACTATGTCCCTGTGCTACCGGATCATGTGGCTTTGATGATCGAGCGTGGTTCGGAATTGATCCCTGCCCTACGCCAGACCAAGGAGCGAGGTGCTTATATGGCTACTCGTCCATTGATTGGGAGCGGTGCACCTGGCCGAAGCATTTCACGCACCTTCAAAGCATATGATCATAAAGAAACCGACAATGTTGAAGGATTGGTTACTATTACAGGCGGAAAGGCAACCACCTTGCGCCTGATGGCGGAGAAAACGGTGGATTTGGTATGCAAGAAACTTGGTGTCAATGTTCCTTGCACTACTGCGGAAACGCCACTGATATCATATCGTAAATTCTTCGTCAATTAGTTGGCTGAACTGACCCAAACCTTTGCCCGGAGCACACCTATGAGCGAGGAAAAGTGGACGGTAAATTTTGTGGTGTATCGTAAGAAAGGGGAGGGAGAACCCTATTATCAGACGTTTACGCTTGAGGTCAACCCAGATGAGTACGTGATTGATGGCGTTGAACGTATCTGGGCTTTCCATGATCGTTCGCTGGTTTTTGCCCATGCCTGTCATCATTCCACCTGTGGTGCCTGTGGTATGCGGGTGAACGGGGTGGAAAAGTTGACCTGCATCACGCGTATTCGGGACGTTACCACCAACGGCGGCACACTGCGGATTGAACCATTGCGCAATTTTCCGGTGATCAGCGATTTGGTGGTGGATATGAGCCGACTATATGTGGGGATGGATAAAGTGCATGCACCCGCGGTTCATCCTCTTTCTATGGCGCCGTTGGAAGGTAAGGGCATTAAGCCACCACGTGAAGTCCCCATGGACGATGACAAGGAATATCTGCGTTTGGCAGATTGTATTGAGTGTGGTTTGTGCATCAGTGCTTGTCCGATAGCTGGTACGGCTGAGGAATACCTTGGACCGGCCGTTCTAGCGGCGGCTCAATTACAAGGGCTTAATCGTGCACCGGATCTAGCTGCGATAGTGGATTGCGTGGACGGGGTGTGGCGTTGCCATAGCGCCTATGAGTGCACGGAAGTCTGTCCTTCCAATGTGGATCCGGGTTGGCGGATCATGGATTTGCGGCGACAAGTTTTGGCCCAACGCATCCGACGTTGGTTTGGAGCAGCCTAATCCAAGAGAAGGAGAGTCAACATGGAAAATCCGAAAAAGAAACCCAACACCCGGGGCATTTGGGATTGGTTTGACCCACGCGGGCGAAAGGTTGGTGGATGGGGGTTCATCCTCAACCGCTTATCGGCGATTGGGCTGACCGTGTATCTTTACCTTCACTTGGTGATGTTAGGAAAATTGGCCCAAGGCCCAGAGGCTTATGATTCGTTTATCGCTTTTGCCAAACAGCCGCTGATCCTCTTTGGTGAAATTCTAGTGATTATTGGGGGGCTTTATCATGGCCTTAATGGGATACGCATTGCTTTGAACAGTTTTGGGGTGAGTGTCAATGCCCAAAAGCAGTTGCTTTATGGTGTGTTAACGCTCACCATCGTGGGGTCGTTGATCTTTGGACTGCGCATGATTGCAGCGCATTGATGAGGAGGCGCTATGCAAAATACAATTTCCCAACCCAAAGCCGGTGAAAGTTATCTGTTGTGGTTTATTAAGATTGTGTCCGGTTTATTGATTGTGGTGATTCTGTTTATCCATTTCCTGGTCAATCACTATCTGGCGCCTGAAGGATTGCTCTCACACGCGGAGGTCGTGGCTTATTATCGCAATTACCCCATTGTGCCTATAATGGAGGGGTTCTTCCTGGTTTTTGTGGTATCCCATTCCTTAATCGGTACCCGCAGTATTCTACTGGATTTGAACCCCAAGAAGGCCGTGATGCGTATCATCGACGCATTGTTAGTCCTCATTGGGTTGGTGGCTACGGGCTACGGGATTTGGTTGTTATTTGCTGTTATTAACTGGGGGAGTTAGAGCATCTCATATGGTAAGCCTGGTTCTGGTCTCACATAGTAAGGCGTTGGCCGAGTCGTTAGAGGGCTTAATTCGGCAAATGGCGGGGGAGACGCTAAAAATAGGCGTTGCCGCAGGTGCTGGGCCTGATCATAATGATTTTGGCACCGATGCTACTGACATTGCGCGCGCGATCACCGAGGTGGATAGCCCGGATGGCATCCTGGTGCTGATGGATCTGGGGAGTGCTATCTTGAGTGCGGAGATGGCTTTGGAATTAATCCCCCCTGAGGTACGTCAGCGGGTGCGTTTTTGCCCCGGCCCACTCGTCGAAGGAGGAATTGCTGCGGGTGTCCAGGCCAGCTTAGGCAGTGACATCGAGACCGTGTGTCGGGAAGCTCACCGTGCCCTGCAGCCCAAAACTGAGCAACTCGAAGGAGGCCCTGAGGCTATACCACCTGCTGAAGCGATTACCCCCACCCAAGAGGGGCAGGACTATCAACAGGTTGAAGTTGTGCTCAAAAATGCCCATGGTCTCCATGCCCGTCCTGCGGCGCGGTTTGTTCAACTGGCTTCAAAGTTTGATGCTGAAATTCTGGTCACCAATTTAACCAACCAGAAAGGGCCCGTTTCGGCCAAAAGCCTTAATGCATTAGCAACGCTGGGAGCGCTGCGGGATCATCGCATTCGCATCATGGCGCGGGGTAAACAGGCCACCGAGGCGCTGGAGGAATTACGCAGGTTAGTCGAAGAACGCTTTGGTGAGCCGGTTGGCGTTCTCGCTGAACCGAAGCCGATTTCTATGCCGCCGAAAGTGCCAGAAGGCGAAGCCGTTGCCCGAGAAGGTCCCGGGACTTTCGTGGGGCTTCCGGTTTCGGATGGGGTGGCTGTTGCTCCGCTCTACCACTATGAATCTCTGCCACCGGTAATATCCACCGAGGATGCAGCCGATCCCGAAGCCGAATGGAAACGATTACAGGAGGCAATAGAGAAGGTTCGGCACGCCATCCAAATGCGCCATCAGGAAATGCTAGTGCGCGTTGGTGCGGAGGAAGCGGCGATATTCGAGGCCCATGCGCTTTTACTAGATGACCCCGATTTGTTACAGCCGGCGCGGCAGTTGATTTTTGATCAGCGTTATAACGCTGCGCGGGCTTGGAAAAGCAGTGTTGAGGCTGCGGTGGCTCAGTATCAGCGTTTGGAAGATCCTTACCTGCGCCAGCGCGCCCTGGATGTGCAGGATGTGGGAAATCAAGTGTTGCGTGCGCTTTCCGGAGAAATCCACGAGAAAGTGATCTTTGAGCATCCGGTTATTCTTGTTGCCGATGAGTTGACTCCCACAGAAACAGCTCAATTGGATCTTGAGCACATCCAGGGGATTATTACATTGAGCGGAGGACCCACCTCACACAGCGCTATATTGGCCCGTTCGCTGGGGATTCCGGCGGTCACCGGTTTGTCACCAACGATTAAGCGCTTGCCTCAAAACATCCTCTTGGGTTTGGATGGTTTTCAAGGGCGCGTTTGGGTTGAGCCCGATGAGGAAGTGCAGCGCGAATTGGAAACTAAGCGCAAACGTTGGCTTGAGGAACGTCAGAAGCTTCAAGAGGCCAGCCTGCAACCCGCCATGACCCGCGATGGTTTGCGGATAGAAGTGGTAGCAAATGCGGGTAATCTTGCCGACGCCCAACTGGCGGTTCAAAATGGGGCTGAGGGAATCGGCTTGCTTCGCACCGAGTTCCTTTTTCTAACCCGACAAACGCCTCCCTCAGAAGAAGAACAATTTCAAGCCATTCGGGATATTGGGCTTGCGCTGAAAGGTAAACCAGTTATTGTGCGTACGCTCGATGTGGGAGGGGATAAGCCCTTGCCGTATATTCCAATGGAGCCTGAAGCTAATCCCTTCCTAGGGATCCGAGCGTTGCGCTTATCGCTCCAGCAACCCGACTTGTTCCGAACCCAGTTACGAGCAATTCTGCGAGCAGGCGCTATAACGCCCGTGAGGGTTATGTTCCCTATGGTGGCCAGTTTAGAAGAGGTGGAACAAGCACGTGATTTTCTCGCGCAGGTTCATAACGAATTAGCGCAAGAGGGGATTGCCCATGCCTGGCCGATTGATACCGGGATTATGGTTGAAATCCCCTCGGCGGCGATAAAGGCGGATGCCCTGGCGCCTGTGGTGGATTTTTTCAGCATTGGGACCAATGATCTTACCCAATATACCCTGGCGGCTGAGCGCGGAAACCCTCGTTTGGCTTATCTGGCGGATGCGCTTCATCCGGCAGTGTTGCGATTAATCGAGCAGGTGGTGCAAGCAGCGCATGCAGCGGGCAAATGGGTTGGTGTTTGCGGTGAACTGGCTGGCGAACCCGAAGCCGTGCCTATATTGGTGGGATTGGGTGTGGACGAATTAAGTGTTAACCCCGCGGGTATTCCTAAGGTAAAAGCGCTGATCCGAGCGATGGCGTCAAGCGATGCACAGGTGCTGACCCAAAAAGCACTGGCATGTGCTAAGGCTACTGAAGTGCGTCAATTATCTACGGAGTTTCTAAACACACTGCAGGGTTGAGGCTTAGATAAGTTCCACAAAATCTTCGAATGAGGTAATTGGTTGTAGGCACATGAAGCGATCACACATAAAAACGGTTACCGGAGCTTCTGAAGGGGGGAGATGAGCCCTTACTAAATAAGGTGCATCTGGGGCCGGTGGGATTGCGCTTCCCGCCAATATCGTGCGCGGGCGGTAATGGCGATGAAGGTATTGCAAATAGGGCTTTACCTTTTGGGGATCGTGCCATAAGAAAGCAATTTGCTGCACCGGCCCTTGGACAATATCTATACTGCGCAGGAAGGCGGCAAACCCTAGGGGATAGCGTTGGCATGCTGTGCTAATCCAAGATAAAACGTTCTGTGCCAGGCTGTACCACGAATCTCGTTGCTCCAAAAGGGAGAGAGCCAAAAGGGCTTGTATGGCGAGAGCATTACCGGAAGGTGTAGCGCTGTCCTGGATCTCTTTAGAGCGCAAGGGTAAGGTGGCATCATCGAGAGGAGTGTCAAAGAACCCACCTGATGTATCTTGGAAGAGATGGATCATTTCCTCGGCAAGATTTATCGCCCATTTGAACCAAGCGGTGTCAAAGTCGGATTGATACAGTTCGAGCAGAGCGAGGATTAAAGCGGCATAATCCTCTAGACGGGCGTAGGGCCCGAGCGCGCCTTGTCGCCATGAACGGTGGAGGCGCTGTTCCCGATAGAGTTCATTCAGGATGAAATTGGCGGCATTTTGAGCGGCGGACAGATAGTGGGGGGTTTCCAAGTGGCGGCCTGCTAGAGCAAAAGCACGAATGGCTAACGCATTCCAGGCCACAATGATTTTGTCATCTGTGGCCGGGCGGATACGACGTTGCCGTTGCTGGAAGAGGGGTGAGATCATTTCAGTAACCATGTGCAAGACATCAGAGAGGGGGAGATTTTGACGCTGAGCGAGTTCTAACCATGTCAATTGGGCTTTTAGAACGATTTTCCCCCCATGGATTACAGTATCGTCAAGGCGAAAGGTTTGAGTAAATTGCTCCCAAACGTTTACTTCACCTAGTAGGGTTTTGAGTTCGTCTATTGCCCAGGTGTAGAATTTACCCTCTTCGCCTCCCGAGTCGGCATCTAGGCTGGAATAAAACCCTCCAGAAGGATGCGTTAATTCATTGAGGATAAAATCAAACGTGCGTTCAGTGATAAAGCGAAAAACCTCATCCCGTGTGAGCAAGTAGCCCTGGAGATAAACCGTGGCTAATTGAGCGTTGTCATAAAGCATTTTTTCAAAATGAGGAATGCACCACTCAGCATCGGTGCTGTAACGATGGAAACCACCCCCGATGAGGTCAAAGATTCCCCCATTTGCCATCGCATGGAGTGCATGAGTGGCGAGGGATAATGCCCGATCATTTCCACGGGTGGCCTGAGTGAAAAGGAATTCGATTGCTAGGGGCTGGGGGAATTTGGGTGCGCGTCCCCATCCCCCATGCTGCCAGTCGTAGGTTGTCTCGAGTTGATTTAAGGCGGCAGTAAGCACGGTTTCGAGATCTGCGGGGTGTGGTGAAGCCTGCCAAGTATGGGTTTGACGCAAATGCTCATATACCTTTTTGGCCAAGGTTCGTATATTTTCGCGATCCTGTTTCCAAGAGAGGTGGACGGCTTGTAAGACTTGTAAAAACGAGGGTAAGCCGTAGCGAGGCACGGGCGGAAAATACGTCCCGCCGTAGAAAGGTTCTAATTCGGGAGTGAGGAAAACCGAGAGTGGCCATCCCCCTTGTCCGGACATGGCTATGACGGCATTCATGTAGAGGGTGTCCACATCGGGATGTTCCTCACGGTCTACTTTGATGGAGACGAAGTGAGAGTTTAGATAAGCGGCAATCTGCTCGTTCTCAAAGCATTCGTGAGCCATTACGTGGCACCAATGGCAAGCGGCGTAGCCAATGCTAAGAAAAATGGGCTTATCCTCGAGGCGTGCCCTGGCAATAGCTTCTTCGCCCCAAGGATACCAATTAACGGGGTTATTGGCGTGTTGCAAGAGATAGGGAGAGGCTGAACGTTGCAAGCGGTTCATCGGCTTGTCCACCGCGAAGAAATATGACTTGACTTGTCATAATTATAACCAGAAAGCCTTGTAAAGGATCTTGGGTTATAACAATATGAGACCCTCTTGTCATTATTAAAAATGAGGGTATACTGAAAACCATCTCATCCTTTATACCCAAGCGAGGTCTTATGGCGATCCAAGTTGAATTGTTGGATACGGCGAACAAGGCTCAAGTTGAGGCATTTGTGCGCTTTCCCTTTAAGATCTACAAAGATTGCCCACAATGGGTACCGCCAATTTTGAGCGATATTCGGCTCATGCTTAACCGCAACAAGCATCCGTTTTATGAGCACTCGGATGCGGATTTCTTTGTGGCCAAGCGCGATGGGGAAATTGTGGGGCGTATTGCTGTGATGGAAAATCGCCCCTATAACCAGTATCATGGCACCCAGCAGGCTCAGTTCTATCTCTTTGAGACGATTGAAGATCTGGAGGTGGCACGGGCTCTGTTTGAACGAGCCTACGAGTGGGCACGCCAACGCGGTCTGAACGAAATTGTTGGGCCAAAGGGATTCAGCCCGTTCGATGGGTATGGGATTCTGGTCGAAGGGTTCGAACACCGTCAGATGATGACCATGATGAATTACAACCCACCCTATTACCCGCAATTCATGGAGGCTTTGGGATTTCAAAAAGAGGTGGACTTTGTCTCGTGCTACTTGCATCGAACTAATTTTGTCTTGCCCGAAAAGGTAAAAGAGGTAGCCAAAAGGGTTCAGGAGCGGGGGTATTTTGAAGTTAAGAGTTTTGAGACGAAGAGCGAACTACGCCAGTGGGCTAAAAAAATCGGTAAAGCCTATAACGAAACTTTTATCAACAATTGGGAGTATTATCCACTGACCGAGCGGGAGATTGATTTTGTCGTAGATACGCTTATCACCGTAGCCAATCCTCGTTTGATCAAAATTATCCTAAGCAAGGATAAAGTGGTTGGCTTTTTATTTGGTTTCCCAGATGTATCCGAGGCTTTACAGCGTGCCCGTGGCCGACTAACTCCATGGGCTATCGTGGATTTGCTGTTAGAATTGCGGCGAACCAAGTGGATATCGTTGAACGGGGCAGGGGTATTACCCGAATATCATGGGCGTGGTGGCAATGCGCTGCTCTATGCTGAAATGCAGAAAACGGTTCTTGATTTTGGGTTTGAGCATGCTGAACTGACTCAGGTAGCCGAGTCGGCAGTGCAAATGCGAAAGGATCTCATTACGATCGGAGGTAAAGCGTACAAGAATCATCGGGTTTACTTCCGCCATATTTGATCAGAGGCGCGATAAAGAATCTCAATTAGGCTGTCCAAGCCCAATGTGGCCCACAAGACGAAATACGGGATCAACGGGATGTAGTACCGTTGGAACGTAAGCGGTAGCCAGCCAAGAATAAAGGCGCTTTGGAGGAGTGTGCCTCCGATCAAAACCAGGAGGGGCTTACGCGCGGAGGGGAGGGTATGGTGTTGCCTTAGGGGGAACGAAAATATTCCCAGCGTGGTCAGAGTGAGCAAAAACCCTCCCCCTAACAATCCCCTTAGGGTATGGTGGATTGGAGAGGCCAGGTAACGCTGATAGGATGTTTCTAGAACCTCGGCGTAGTTGGCGGCTTCGCTGGTTTGGGGTGGGGCAAAAAAGACCTGAAGCAGAAGGTTGCGCATCCGATCCGGAAATGACGTTGCAACCAGCAGAGGATTTACGTTGGTAAAGTCGGTGATTTGGGCGGAAAGCAGGCGCTCGCGGGCCGCGAGTGCTTCTTTTAGTGTTTGGAAGGGATATTTCCAAAGCACGGGGTTTAGCGCTAGGCTGAGTAGAATGAAGGTAATCGAAACAATTGCTGTTATCCTTAATCGAGGTTTGAGTGGGTTGTCTTGGGGTTTTTGAAACCATAAAACCACTATGGCAAGTATTAATAAGGGGAGCGTGGTGTATTTTGCATTGAAGGCCAGTCCCGCGCTCAATCCAATTAACCAAGGATTGACTTTAGGTTGGCTTAGAAGCCATAATGTGAAAGTGCTCCATGCTAATAAGGGGCCTTCTGCCATGGCGCGGCGTGTATGGAGTAGAACCAGAGCATTGCTGCTCAATAACGCAAAAGCGATCCAAGCGCTGCGGTATCCCCCAAGGTCTTTTCCTAATTTCCAAATGCTAAAAAGTGATAATGGTAACAGCAGTGTGATTCCCAAGCGAGCAACAAATAGGCTATCAGGTGTTGGTAACGCACCTGTGAGGATGTTTTTCGCCCAATCCTCGCTCCAATTCCAATCGTGAACGGGGGCGGGATTTTGAGTTAATGTAAGCCAGAAGCCGAGCCAAAGTCGTGTGAAGGGAGGGTCGAGGAGACGATACGCAACGCGATCAATGATAGGTACACCAGGTTGCCAGGCGAGATCCCATGGGTTGCGCAATTGGATAGGCAAATCTTGACTCATGTAAAGCTGAGTGCTTTCATCGGGGTGAAAAGGCACTTCAGGAATTCCAAGCGTATAAAATAAAGTGACTAGGGCGATGGCAAAAAATAAGGCTATGGCTTCCAAGTGAGTTTGCACCCATAATCTAATGGGATTTACCCAATTCCGAGGTTGAGGATTAGGTGGTGGTAAAGCCGTCATTGTTTCACAACCAGAGGCAAAAAATATATTGGTTCAGCTGGGCAGGTGGAGTGGTCTTATTGAGTATACTGCTAAAAGCATTCCTTCTTTTTCAGAATGCGTTTCCTTTCAATGCCGATGAGGCAGTGGTTGGTTTGATGGCACGCCACATCTTGCAGGGTGCCCGCCCGGTGTTTTTTTATGGGCAGGCTTATATGGGGAGTTTGGATGCCTGGTTAGTAGCATTGGGGTTTAGCGTGTTTGGTGAGCAGGTTGCGATTATTCGTTTGGTTCAAGTCCTGCTCTATGCGATAACAGTTTTAAGCACAATTATCTTGGGGTGGATGATCTGGAATAACTGGCGGATTGGGATCCTAGCCGGTTTATTTCTTGCTATCCCAAATGTAAATGTTACCCTTTACACTACCGTGAGCCTTGGGGGATACGGTGAAGCATTGCTTATTGGTAATTTTATATTCATTACGCTAATATATATCCTGCGTAAGATGCAAAATTCTCGCTATGCAACGAAGTCTGTTGGAGGATTATGGGTTCTTCTTGGCTTCTGGGTCGGCTTAGGGTTATGGGTGCATGGCATTACTCTGGTCTATAGTGTACCTGCGATGGTAACACTTTTCTGGTTCTCTAGACAAAGAAAATGGGGCATGATATGGGTCTTGAATCTGGGGGTGGGTTTCATTTTAGGGGCGTTGCCTTGGTGGTATTACGCACTTATCCATGGATGGAAACCTTTAGTAGATGAATTGTTAGGCAGTGCGGTGGCTGTGGAAAGCGGGCCTTGGTTGACACGTGTCATACAACATGCACTTAATCTGGCCGTATTAGGCACAACGGTAATTTTGGGGTTCCGACCACCGTGGGCGGTACAGTGGCTCGTTTTGCCATTAATGCCTATGGTGTTAAGTTTTTGGCTATTGGTCGTTTGGGATGGCATTCGGCGCTGGCGAGGAGACAAAAAGATTACACCATCTCGTCTGCTCTTGATAGGGTTAGTGTTCACATTAGTGATAGGATTTCTGTTTACCCCATTCGGCGTGGATCCCTCAGGCCGTTATTTCTTGCCTTTGTTTTTACCCATGGCCTATGGTGCAGCACGATGGGTTTACAGTCTACGTCGAAAACTTTTAGGTATTGCCTGGGCTGGGCTGGTTCTTGTGTATCATCTCTGGGGGACGTTGGCGTGTGCAGCAGTGAACCCGCCCGGAATTACGACCCAATTTTACGCACCTGCACAAATAGATCAGCGTTATCTGGTTGACCTTGTGGCGTTTCTTGAGCAAACCGGAGAAACGCGCGGGTATTCTAATTACTGGGTGGCCTACCCCCTGGCCTTTGTTTCTAAAGAACGGCTGATTTTTAGCCCAAGATTACCCTATCATCCTGATCTCCGCTATACAACGCGGGATGATCGTTATCCGGTTTATACTTCTATGGTCGAAAGAAGCGATCGTGTTGCCTACATCACTACTCACAATCCTGCGTTGGATGAGTATTTAAAGCAAGCGTTTTTGCGTTTGGGGGTTAAATATCGGGAAGTGAAAATTGGGGATTATCATGTGTATTATCACCTTTCCAGGCCCGTACATCCTCGAGAAATTGGTTTGGGTGAGACGAGGTATTAATTCTCTGGGTAATGATGTACATGCCGATCGCGCAAGACCGGGAAGTTGGTGCGGATGTCATAAATGCTTTCCAGAGAGACTGTTGTCTGGACAAAATCTTCATCATTGATGCTTCCGCGGGCTAGGATCTCACCCCATGGGGATAGGATCAGACTCCCCCCTCCATTTGTTACTTTTCCAGATAAGCCGACAGCGTTGCATGCTGCAATGAGGGCCTGGTTTTCGATAGCGCGAGCGCGCAGCAAGATTTCCCAATGGTCCATACGGGATGTTGGCCACTGAGCCACAAGGAAAAACGAATCGGCATCTTGATCAAGATAGGTGCGGAAGAGTTCGGGAAAACGCAGGTCGTAACATATGGCTAATCCACCGGTCAACCCAGCAATTTGGGCTGTAACTGGTTTTTGACCAGGTGAGAAGTATTTATCTTCATTCAAGGGCGCGAAGAGATGGATTTTATGGTATTGACCGATAATCTGTCCTGAGGGAGCAATGAGGATAAAGGTGTTATAATAATGACCCTCCTTAAGGGTGATATAAGACCCACCAATAAAAAATCCGTTTTCTTGAGCCTGTCGGCTTAACTCAGACATCAACTCCAGATTTTGTTGGGCATATAGAGATTGGTTTTTTAAGTCGTAACCGCTACTCCAAAGTTCTGGAAAAAGTACGACTCGAGCGTGGCTTTTGCGTGCTTCCTTGAGGAATTCCAACGCTTTGAGATAGTTCTTCTCCAAATGGCCTTGAAAAATATTCATCTGGGCTAAGGCAATCGTCAGTTCCATCTTTCCCTCACGTTATAATTAGTTCGTCGGTCATTCCAAGGAATCATAAGGATATAACTACCTTGAAACGATCTGGTTTTTGGGTTTATGTCATTGGGTTAGTTGTCCTAATCGGATGCTTGGGTTTGCTTTTAGTGGTTAATCTTCGTTTATCTCAGATTTCTCGCTTAGGAACCGATTTCCTTTGGGGGTGGCAATCCGCACGTTTACTCCTTCAGCAGGGCGTAAGTCCTTATACGCCGAACGCGGTCAAACAAATTAATCAAACGGCAACTGATCTGGGGCTAGAGGTTAATGATGGTGGGTTTAATGCACCTCTGTATACTTTGATTTTATACTTCCCGCTGGCAATCGTAAAGGATTTTGCTTTAGCGCATGCTATTAGCATGATCCTATCTGAGTTATCTCTTGGTTGGGCGATTTATTTGGGGTTACGAATGACCACATGGCGTCCAAAGGCATGGGTTATTGGCCTATTGATTATGGTTGGATTAATAGGGTATCCAGGTGCGCTGGCAGTCCTGGGCGGCAGTGTGGTTCCGGCGGTATTGCTGATGGTCACCCTAGTCCTATGGGCTATCCGTACCCGTCACGATGAATTAGCGGGTGTGGCGTTGGGATTAGCGACTGTACGACCTCATATCGTTGGGATTTTTATTGGCGTGTTGGTATTGTGGGCGATTTTGAACCGAAGGGGATTGATTGTGTTATGGTTCTTCATTACTCTAGCGCTTTTGAGCCTCTTTTTTGCCCTTTTTCTGCCTTCGTGGCCCCTACAGTATTTAGCGATGATCATAAATCACCAACGTCCCTTATTGGGCCAAACGATTGGTGAGGCTTTGGGAGTGTTTTTTCCTGGTGTCGGGGCTCGCTTGGGCCAGGCTGCGAGCGTTTTTGCGGGTGTGTTATTATTGATTGAGTTAATCCTAAACCGTCGTTCTGGTGTGCGTGCTTTTTTATGGATTGGGGCATTGAGTCTGACCGTTACGGCGTGGTTCGGTGTGCGGTTCCAACCGCAAGATATGGTTCTCTTTTTTCCAGCGTTGATCCTGGCGGGCAGTTTATGGGTGGAGAGGTGGCGGCATTGGGGTTTGGGGGTGGCTTTAATGGCGATGGTCGGATTAAGCATTGGGTCTTGGGGGTTAATGTCTTGGCGCCTGACAGAAAGGCCCTCTGAGCAGAACCTGGCATTGCTGGTGCTGCTCGTTCCTTTAGTCGTCGGGGGATTATTATATTGGGTGCGTTGGTGGGCTATTCACCCTCCTAGTGTGTGGTTGGAGCTTATCCAGCGGGAAGACATTGAACCTGTGGATTAGAGGGGGCGGATGAAGCGTGTCCATTTCTTTATCTTGGGCCTTATAGGAACCGGAATCGCGGCTATGATGCTATGGACGCAGCCGGTAGCAGCCGTCATGGATAGTGATTATTATTATGCGCTTGGTCAGCAGATTTTCTGGGGTCGAGGGGGGGAACAACCTTTTATCTGGAACTACCTGGCGGATCCGAAAAGCGTACCAATGCCCTCGTTTGATTATTGGATGCCGCTACCGGCAGCTGTAGCAGCGATAGGGATGTGGTTAATCGGAACCCCTGCCTTATGGGCGGCGCGATTACCCTTTGTTGCCCTCCATGGTGTAAACGTTGTTCTGGTTGCTTATTGGGTATTTCGAAAAACTGGGCAAAGGTTATTGGCCTGGTTGGGTGGGTTGGCGGTGTCTTTTCCCATCTTTTATGCTGGTTTTATCACCTTTCCTGAATCTTTTACCCCGATCGTAACGTTGGGTACTTCGTATTTTATCCTTGTGTTTGGGGCTGAGCGTATTTGGGGAGAGAGAGCAGAATTTCTGCGTTCGCTTAGTGTTGGCGTCTTATGTGGCCTGTTTCACCTCTCTCGAGCCGATGGGGTGGTCTGGTTGCTAGCCAGCATATTTCTCCAAGTAGGCATGGTGCTTAACCTGGTGATATCCAAACAGGTGAACGGTATCTCCACAAAAATGCGTGTAGCCATTCTAAATATCTTGGTTATGGGTGTAGGTTACGGCCTTACGATTACACCGTGGCTTTGGCACAACCTACAGGCGTTTGGCACGTTGTTGCAACCGGGCTCAGGACGGGTGTTGTGGTTGCGAGAGTACAACGAATTATTTTACTATCCAGCCTCGCAACTGACCTTTGAGCATTGGATTGAGCAAGGGTGGGGTGCGATCATAAGAGATCGTCTTTGGGCGTTGGGGCAGAATCTGCTTACTGCCATTGCTGTTCAAGGGCAAGTGGTTTTCTTCCCTCTTATCATATGGGGCATAGTGAAGACGTGGCCCCGCTTCGAGACACGCTTTGGACTTGGGATGTGGCTTGTGATGGGGTTGATTTTTACGCTGGTTTTTCCCTTTGCGGGTGTTAGAGGGGGATTTTTTCACTCGGGTGCCGCTCTCCAACCCTTCCTTTGGGTATTGGGTTGGCAAGGATTTCAAGCCCTGATCGAGTGGGGCACACAACACCGGCGGTGGCAACCAAAGGTTAGTCAGGGCTTTTTGGGAGTCGGGATTCTGTTGATAGTTTTTATAGCATCGGCTGTCATTTACATCCGACGGTACATTGGGGATAAGGACAGGCCTCCGGCGTGGCAGATGACGCAGGATAGGTATCTGGCCATCAATCACAAACTGTCAGATTGGGGATTCTCTGCCGAATCTTCACTGGGAGCTGTCAATAACCCACCTACGTTTTTTGTCTTTACCCATCGTTCCAGCATCGTTATCCCCGGCGGTGATGTTTCCCAATTGTTGGCGGCGATGTGTCGCTACCAGGCTGATTATGTGGTATTGGAGCCTGATCAAATTAACCTTAATACGTTGTATGCAAACCCAACAAGCATTGAGGCTTTAAGATATTTAGAAACTGTGCAGGGTGCGCATATTTTAGCGCTGAAAGATGCCGAAAAAACCTGCCGCTAATTTTTAGGAGCAAGCATAGACAATTGTGCTATACTTACGCTTGATTAGCGCCCCTTTTTACTAAAGAATCGAAAATGATTTCGCTAATTGACGTGGAGTTGAAGCATGGTGATTCAAGCAACCGACGAGTCAAATGCGTGGGAATCGTTTGTGGATTTTGTTGCCTCTGAACTCGAAACATCGCGACGTGCCTATGATGAAGTCACCCAGATGATTGAGCGCAGTCAAGTGGAATTAACACGATTGACGCAACGGAACGCTAATATTAATGCGCATTTACAGCAACTCCACACTCAGTTTGAATCGGTGCCCAGGAGCGATATTCGGGTGGTTTATGACTCGGCTCTGGATGCCCAGCGAAGGCTTCTGGTAATGCGTAGTCAGGTTGAAAAGTTGCAGAGCGATCAGGTGCATTTGGAAAAGTATATTAACCTCTTAGAAAGGGTGCAGAACTTTTTGACCGAAGGTTCGCTAGCAGGGGGTAAACGAGGGGGAAACAGCGGCATGGCTATGCTAGAAAAACTCATTGATGCTCAGGAAACCGAACGGCAGAAACTATCACGGCAAATGCATGATGGTCCAGCTCAAGACCTTTCTAATTTTATTGTGCAAGCCGAAATTGCGTCACGCCTCTTTGATTTAGATCCGCTAAAGGCTCGAGAGGAATTGGAAAATCTAAAGAACGCAGCCATGGCGACTTTTCAAAAGGTGCGCCTATTTATTGCTGGGTTGCGTCCAATGATGTTAGATGATTTGGGACTTTTTATCACTGTGCAACGGTATGGGGAAACATTTAGCAGCGAAACCGGCGCTGAGGTTAACGTGATCACACGCGGTGCTCAGCAACGCTTTGTGCCTTATGCTGAGGTTATGATTTTCCGCGCCATCCAGGAACTCATGAACAATGCATACCGCCATAATCAAGATACATTACGGAAACTCTCGATTGAAGTCTTCTTGGAGGTGGGTGATCAATTCGTGCGGGTTGTGGTTCGGGATGATGGTAAGGGTTTTGACCTCCATCAACTTCAAGAAAGCAGCGGCCTGGGATTGCGCTTGATCCGTGAGCGTGTCGAGATGCTTGGCGGCACAGTGGATATTGACACGGCGCCAGGGCAGGGCTGCCGCGTAACCTTGCAAATCCCCCTGAGTAACATTACACTCTAGGGATTGACTGACACCATAATCGAATTCTTTCACGGGAGGATCTGCTTATGACACTGACGATTGGGATCTTAACCGGTGGTGGGGATGTGCCCGGGTTGAATCCCTGCATCAAATCGGTGGTGATGGGGGCATTGGAACTGGGCTATCGCGTTATTGGCATTCGCCGGGGGTGGGCTGGCTTACTTCATTACAACCCGGACGAGCCCTCTACGCGTGATTATTACATTCGTGAACTGCACGCCGAAGATGTGCGCACCATAGATCGAACTGGGGGAACCGTGCTTCACACATCACGCACTAACCCGCAGCGTGTTTCTCCCAAGGATACACCGGACTTCTTGAAGAATTCAAAGTGGGGGAAACCTATCCCTGAGGAAGGGAAAACTGATTACACCGACTATGTTCTCAACGTGCTAGGTCATCTGGGAATTGATGTACTTGTGCCAATCGGTGGAGATGATACGCTCTCGTTTGCGGTGCGTCTACACCGTGAGGGCTTTCCGGTGGTAGCCATTCCTAAGACCATGGACAACGATGTTTTTGGAACGGATTACTGTATTGGTTTTTCCACAGCAGTTACCCGTAGTGTGGAATTTATCACGAACATGCGCACCTCAGTGGGCTCCCATGAACGGATTGGCGTGGTGGAACTGTTCGGGCGCTATTGTGGTGAAACATGTTTGATCAGTGGTTATCTGGCTTATGTGGATCGGGCAGTCATCCCTGAAGTGCCGTTTGATATTCAAAAGTTATGCGATTTCTTGATGTACGATAAACGCAACAACCCTTCAAATTACGCCATTATGACCATCTCAGAGGGTGCAATTATGGAAGGGGGAGAAATGTTTGTAACTGGTGAGGCTGACGCATATGGTCATCGCAAATTAGGGGGAATCGGGATGCTTGTGAGTGAGGAAATCAAGCGGCGCACCGGTCAAAATACGATGTATCAACAATTGGGGTACCTGATGCGTTCTGGGGCACCAGATTCCCTGGATCGGATGGTAGCAATGTCCTTTGGTAACCTTGCCATCCAATTGATTCGGCGCAAAGAGACCGGCAAGATGGTCGCCTTACACGGCGGTAAATACACAACCGTACCGGTGGAGATTGTAATGGCCGGTCGTAAGCGTGTGGATGTGCCTTCCTACTACGATATTGAAACTTATCGCCCGCGGGTTAAGGATTTTATGGGCGTTCCAATGTTTTTGAGTTAAGAATTAGAGAAGAGGCCCTGACCAATGCCAGGGCCTCAATTTAGAATTTGGATTGGAACTTCTGCCATGGGACGAGAAGAACAAGGCGTTTTTAGGGACCGATACACCATTATTCCTCGCACCCTCATTTTTATTACCCATAATGACAAAGTGCTCCTCTTAAAAGGAGCACCACAAAAGCGGCTCTGGGCTGGACTTTATAACGGTATCGGCGGACACGTTGAGCAGGGTGAAGGAATTTTGGCTGCTGCCAAGAGGGAAGTTCAAGAGGAAACGGGACTGGAGGTTGCTAACTTACGGTTATGCGGTGTGATTATGATTGATACGGGTGAAATGATCGGAATCGGGCTTTATGTCTTTCGCGGGGACTATGTAGGGGGGGAAGTGAGGTCATCTCCAGAAGGAAATGCCGAATGGATTGCCCAGAATGACGTCAGTAGATTGCCGCTGGTATCTGATTTGTATGTCTTGTTACCCCGTGTCTTGAGGCATCAGGAGGATGAGACCCCCTTTGTGGCGCGTTATTACTATGATGACCAGGATCGTCTCCAGGTGGAGTTTGAGACCTCTTAACCTTCTATTTTGAAGTGGCGATTGCCTCTTGAGAAGGTTTGAAACGGTAGAAAATCAATTGGGTTGATCCATAATGACGCCGATCTTCTTCGGCAAAATGTCGTAATGAGAGGGGCTTATATTCATTGGGGTCTATTTGAACGATAATTGTGCCGGTAGGAGAGAGCCAGGTGGGGTTTGCGTCCAACACCGAGAGGGCCTTCTCCCATAAGCCCTTATACTGAGGTGGAGCCACAAAGATAAAATCAAAAGCGCGGGTGGGAGGACGGCGCAGAAAAACAAAGGCGTCCATGTGTAATATTTCTGCCCCTTGCTCTAAATGGGTAAGGCGCAGGTTTTCCTTAATGGTTGAGATAGCCTGACGACTTGCATCTATAAAGCACACATAGGATGCCCCCCGGCTCAATGCTTCCAAACCTACGCTACCCGTTCCAGCAAATAGGTCCAAGAAGGTTGATCCCTCGATCTCAGGTCCGAGGATATTAAATAGGGCTTCTTTCACCCGATCGGTGATCGGGCGGGTTCCACTACCCGGAACGCTGCGGAGACGAATTCCCCCGGATTTACCACCGATAATGCGTGGAGGTGTCATATGAATTCTTTATGCCCTATACCAAGTTCGTCGCTTGGCAGGCCGCTAAGATATTCCCATGTGGGGTAATGATGGGCAAGACACAACCGGTACCCAAGATAAATCGTTTTCTTTGGGTCTCTTGAATGGCTTGGCGCGCTTCGCGTTGCACATCCTCCGGATTACCCAATGCCATTGTACTCCATTGGGAAAGCCCACCGCAGACAGCAGCAGAAACCCGGGTAAGGGCTTCGTGCAGGGATGGCATAGTTTGCCGATCGTGCCAATTCAGAATTTGTACCGGATAATCTTGAATCATGGAGAACATAATATGCTCACCGTGAATATGCCCCACATTTAGCCAGAAATCATGCGCTGCATCTAAAATTTTGAGATCATACGCTCGACCGAATTCGCTGAATTCTAACGGAGAAAGCACATCATAGCGAGCATGCTGGACTGCATAAAAAATTCCATCAATACCAAGTTTCTTCAGTGCACCCACAAAAGCGAGGGTGGATTCAGTGATTCTCTGTAGGCCGGCATGGAGGGCGTCAGGTGCGGTACGTAAATGTAGAATAAGGCGTTCTTCACCGGCCAGATTTTTGGCTTGGGCCAAGGGGGAAAAGATGGTCTGAAGAATCGGCGCCTGCTCTGCAAAGTGGTGCTTCAAAGTACGAAGGGTGATCAGCATGTCGCCTAATGCACCCTGATAAGGGTTTAGAGGGGGTAATTTTAGCCAATCCTCAGGATGGGCAACAGGATGATGGAGATAAGTACGAGTACCTTCAGGATCTCCCTTCCACTGATCCGTGATACCCCAATCGCGGAGACAGTAAGATGAGGCAGGGGTCACCTTTATAAAATCGAAATCGTACGTACTTTGAAATTGGACGATGGCCTTGGCCAGACGCTCAGGGTGCTGGTCATCTACTGGAAAGTGTCGCCACAGGGCGATGGGAATGCGGTCAACATCTTCGCCAGCCAGGCAGCGTTCTAGGCGTGTGTAGTGATTAAGAGCGGGGGGCATCTTTATCCTCCTGAGCGGGGGCTACCGATAAATTAGGCTCCACTTGAGAGGAAAAGAGTTGCAAAATTTCCTCATCCTCATTGCTTTGATTTTCGAGGTATTTTTCCATAAAGATTGAGCGGCGCATACGCAAAGCCATGGGAGCAACTTGGCGAATATCTTCAAGGGTGACTTCGGTGCGATTATCAGCGGCAGTGTAGGCACGGGCGGCTTCAAGTAACGTGATCTCTGCACGCAATGAATCAATCCTAAGGCGCTGGATGAGTCCGATGGCTTCCAAGGCAATTTGATCTGAAATTTGTACCGACGGTAATAAGCGGCGGGCCATAGTGATTTCTTCACGCATCAACGCAGTCTCTTCAGCATAGTGAGCCACAGTCGCGCGAGGGTTTACCCGATAAAACTGAGTGCGTCGGTAGGCTTCGAGCCGTTGGTGTGGATCTTTCAGACCATGGACAAGGACACGCAACCCAAATCGGTCAAGGATCTGGGGGCGTAAGTTGCCCTCTTCGGGATTCATAGATCCGATGAGGACAAAACGGGCACGATACGTGGCTGAAAGTTGACCTCTACGCACCGTGTAGGTACCGCTTGAGGCTGCATCCAGAATGGCGTCTACGATTTCATCCGGGAGAAGATTGACTTCGTCAACATACAGGATATTTCGATCCGCCTGAGCAAGAATGCCTCGCTTGAGGCGGAACCGTTCATGAGCAACGGCGCGCTCATCCAGCCCTCCTACCACGTCTTCAAGGCGGGCGTTTAGGGGCAGTTCGATTAACTTGACGCGATCCTTTACTGTGAGTGGGCGCCCCTCAGCATATTTGCGCGCACAATCAGGACAAACAGCATCCATGCCCCCAGTCTCAATGTCCTCGGGTAGACACCCGTAAAAACAGGCGCTGCGTTCAGTTTCAGGAAGTAGATCTAACAGGCTGCGCACTGCCGTGGTTTTGCCGGTACCGCGAGGGCCGATTAACAGAACACCACCAATGGCGGGATTAATGAGGTTAAGGCACAACGCCAGGCGCATTTCAAATTGGCCTACAATGGCTAAAAAGGGGAAAGGCAAAGGTTCGGCAAGACCTGCGTCCTCTTGGGGAAGAATGTCTTTGAGGGCTCGTCCAGAGACAATATCAATTAATTCCCGCAAGGAACGCGGTTGTGGGGCATTGGTGGAGGATGTATCGGGGTTAGTCGTGAGAGGTGAGTCGCTCATTGGTTGAACTTAAACATCATTATACGTCCAATAACGATTAGCAAAGAAGTTCCATAGCATAACAACGCCAATGACAATAGCAAGCGCAACATTATGAGCCACAATAATAGGGGAGAGGATGGCCCATTTCCACCATGCCTGGAAAAAGCGGATCAGTATTGGCTCAAGAAAAGCAAAAAGGGGGGTGCGGATGAACAGGCCTATGGTGCTAACCAATAAAAACTGTGCGCCTTGTTGGGCCAGGGGTTTGCTCCGGGAATCGGGATAGGTCCAATAACGATTCCAAACGAAATTGCTCGTTACGGCGGCAATAAAAGAAATGACACTTGCCCATACGGCATTTTGACGAAAGAAGGCAGAAGCCTGGGTCAAAGCATTAAACAGCCCAAAGTCAATCACTGCGCCAATGGTTCCCACGACTGCAAAGCGCAGGAAGCGCCCCAGTTCTTTAGTATCGGTGAAAATGGCGATTAGAGCCCCATTTTTTGACGGAAATACGGTATGGTCAGTCGTATGCCCTCCTCTAAACTTGTTTGGGGTTCCCATCCCAAGATGGTGCGGGCGCGTGTGATATCCGGTTGGCGGCGTTGAGGATCATCCCCAAGACGGCTCCCCGGCTTGAAGACGACCCCAGCTTTGTTGCCGGTTAGGCGGTTGATCACTTCGGCAAATTCCAAAATTGTGATTTCCTGCGGGTTACCCAGATTTACGGGGTAGTGCTCATCTGAAAGTAAGAGGCGATAAATTCCCTCAATTAGGTCATCCACATAGCAAAAGCTACGGGTTTGTGAACCATCTCCGTAGATAGTTAAAGGCTCTCCGCGCAGGGCTTGTTGGATAAAGTTAGGCACCACACGGCCATCATCAAGACGCATCCGTGGGCCATAGGTGTTAAAAATGCGAACGATGCGGGTATCCAACCCATGATAACGGTGATAGGCCATGGTCAGTGCCTCGGCGAAGCGCTTGGCTTCGTCATAGACCGAGCGCACTCCAATGGGATCTACATGCCCCCAATAGGTTTCTTTTTGGGGATGTTCAAGGGGGTTACCGTAAATTTCGCTGGTCGAGGCAAGCAAATACCGCGCGTTATGCGCCCGCGCAACCCCTAACGTGTTGTGCGTCCCTAATGCACCGGCTTTCATGGTTTGAATGGGGAGGTTGGTGTAGCCGTAAGGGGAATTAGGGTTGGGACTGGCCGGTGAGGCAAAATGGAGCACAGCGTCCACTTTACCGGGCACAAAGATGAAGTTGGACACATCATGGCGAATAAAAAGAAAGCGCGGGTTTCCAGCCAGGTGGGCGAGATTATCAGGACTGCCGGTAATGAAGTTATCCATACCGATAACTTCGTGGCCTTGAGACAGTAGATAATCACAGAGATGTGATCCTAAAAAACCTGCCGCGCCAGTAACTAAAACTCGCATAAATCTTTCTCCTTGGACATGATCACTTCCAGTCTATACGACGGATGAGTCCGTCACTTGTAATCTGGCGGACTTGCCCAGATGGCACTTCAACTAGCCAGAGGTTGCCCTGATAAATTACCCCAATCCATCGTGGTGAGGAAGAGGGCGACCAAACTGGTCGTTGAGGTTCCAAGCCGATTGAACCCTCAGGCGGGAAAAGGATGCGTTGATCTGAGCCATCTCGGTCCATGAGGACTAAACGGTAACGACTGGTTTCACTTTGGGTGGGGAACAATGCCTGAAGATAGGCGACCCACTGTGGAAATGGTTGAGGGTCGGGCTGGGGGGTGGGGTTGGCAAACATACCGGCATTTTTAACCACATCCACCATCAGGTCAGAATCAAGTGAAAGCGCACTCAATGAGAAAAACAGTGGGTCAGATTCGCTATTAGTTGGGGTAAATAGGAAATGCCCATCTGCAGACCAGGCTATCGCAGGAACCCATGCCCAGTTTCCTCCGGTTTCCAGAGGCTGGAGAAAGAAGCGTGGTTCGAAAACCTGTTCTTTGAGATTTACCAAGCCGACCGAGTCGGGACGAGCATAGGCCAAAGCGTTTCCATTAGGCGACCAGGCGTAGGTTGTTCCCCACCAGCCGTAAATTCCCCCAGCATTTGTCTCTATTATTTTTTCGTTTTTCAGAATTCTCCCCTCAGGGGAAAAGCTTAGGCGGTAGAGATCATTATTGGCTTGCCACCCTGGCGGGGCGTTGCGGGGTTCGACGGTAGAGTAGGTGATAGTCAACGACGTGCTGGGCACCCATTCGGCATAATGCACAACATTACTGACCTTAAGATTAATTGGCTGGGGATGCTCTTTCGTCAGGTTTACCACCCAGAGAGAATTGATTTCATTTGTAGTGCTACTCTGTCGGGTATAGAGCAACCATTTTCCATCCGGTGATAGGGTAAAAATGCGTCCATCTAGATCGCCAGTTGTAACGATGGGATAGCGGTTGGCGCTGTTCTCGCGGATCAGCCAGGCATTCCCGCCGGCCAGGTAAACCAAGGATCCAGGTAATTCCAAAGGGGTAACGGGTGATTGTACACCAACCATAACGATTTCAGGCCGTGGTTCGCGGATGGTTTCAACCTTAAAGACCGTTCGCGCGACCTCTTTACCGTTTTCCAGTAAACGGCGATAGGTAATTTGCTGTAAGCCATTTTCGCCGGGTTGAACTAGTCGGGTTTCTCCCTCGGGGAGCGACTCGTTTCTGACCATTTGTCGTTCAAAGGGAACGACCACCTCTTCAGTCTCAAAAACTTCTTTAACGCGTATAATAGTAATTCTTGAATCACGATTTAACACAGTGAATGTGGGCGGATCCGTGCGATCCAGTACCTCTAATGAAAGGTTTAGACGATCAAGCACGGCTTGAACGGTGGTGCCCACGGGCACATTAGTCTGGTAGCGTTGTTCGTTATCTTCCACAGTAATATTTATCTCTTGGTGAGACGGAAGGAAAACCGTGCACGCACTTAATATCGGTTGCCACAAGACAGTGACTATGAGGCTGATGAGTTTCAGGAATCGAAAGGTTGTACTCATGAAGTCCGTGAGAGGCACACATTTTTAAGGCGGTTTCAATTATAGCATGCAGTCAGGCGAACTCAGTGCGTCTTCACTTCCTCTTGAAAGCATCCTCGAAGCCTTGATCTTTGTCGCTCCGGCGCCGGTTTCCGTTGCCCAATTGGCGACGGTGGTTGGAACGGATGAGGAAACCGTTATAGCCGCCCTTTCGCGATTGCAAGAAGGTTACCAACAGCGAGGGTTGCGTTTGCGCTTACATCAGGGCCGTTATGAACTCACCACAGCCCCTGAGGTTTCTGTTTACGTTGAGCGGTTATTGGGTTTGGAGGTGGGGGCAAAGTTAAGTAAGGCAGCATTGGAGACTCTAGCCATTATTGCTTACCGCCAGCCGATCACTCGGGCCGGGATTGAGGCTATCCGCGGGGTGAATAGTGATTCGGTTGTGCGCAGTCTATTGGCTAAGGGGTTGATTGAAGAACGAGGACGGGCTGACTTGCCGGGACGTCCACTTCTCTACGGCACTACGTCTGATTTTCTGGCTTATTTTGGTCTCGAATCATTGGAACAACTACCACCGATTGAAGAAACTGAAGGGCAAGATCAATCATTGTTAAAGGATTAAAATTGTTAAAGGATTAAAAATGGCAGAAGAACGGTTGCAAAAAATTCTTGCGCGCGCCGGCTTGGGATCACGGCGTGAAGCAGAAACCTTAATTGCTCAGGGACGGGTTAAGGTGAATGGGGTCACGGCAACACTAGGGATGAAAGCCGATCCGGAGCGCGACCAGATCACCGTAGATGGGCATCCGATACCCAGGCCGGTCTCTCAGTTTACCTATATCATCCTCAATAAACCCCAGGATGTGCTTTCAGATCATGCGCTTCATGAAAAACGCCGCACCGTTTATGATCTGGTGCCTTTTCCGGGACATTTATTTGTAGTTGGTCGTTTGGATTACGACAGCGAGGGATTGATCCTCCTTACCAATGATGGTGAATTGGCTAATCGTCTCACTCATCCTCGCTATGGGAAGGAAAAAGAGTATCGGGTCTTAGTGGTAAAGCGTCCAGATGAAGAGCAACTCGAGGCCTGGCGTCATGGGGTGGTGTTACCGGATGGACGGCGGGCGGCGCCGGCCGAGGTGACCTTGGAAGGTGTGGTGCGTGAGGGGGCTTGGTTGCGCGTGGTTATGTGCGAGGGGCGTAAACGCGAAATCCGCGAAATTGGGCGGACGATTGGGTTGCCGGTTAAGCGGCTAATTCGCACCCGCATTGGGCCGATTGAATTGGGCAAATTAAAACCCGGCGAATGGCGCCATCTAACTTCAGAAGAGGTGCAACGTTTACGCGCTTATGCGATGAGCGATTCGCCGGGGTCGGTGTCTAAACGTCCGCGACGCGTTAAGACTCGAGGCTAGGCTCTAGCTTCCTTCCCATTTCTCATTGGGCAGCGCCTGTTGCAAGGCTTGAATAATGGACGCAGGTGCTGGATTCTCCTTGGCTTGGCGGCGCATGAAGTCTTTTAATTTGGCTAAAGGCACAGCCGGGATCGGCGATTCTTCAATTTCCAGCACGGCTTTGGGATTGGTAAAAACCAAGACGGCTTGGGGGGTTGGAATAGGATTGGTAGCCTCTCCTAAGGTCTTCTTGAGAAATTTGGTTAAATCCTCGATGGCATAACTGGCTTCTAAGTCGGGTCGTCCGATGTTTTCCTGTCCAAAGATTTTGAGGTAAATATTGCCACCCTTTTGGCGAAAGCGGCGCTTGTTGGCATCATAGGTGATTGTTCCGGCAACAGTGACCGGAATTAGTGCCCAGATGCCCGCCGGTCCAATAAGCATATGAGGAATTCCTGAGACATAATGATAAACCGCGAATTTATCTTCTAAGCCTTTCAGGGCGTTGGTAAGGAGTTCATCCGGTCGTGGAGAGCGCCCCCAGCGGTTTCCGAAATAAATTCCGGCCTGGGAAAGCACAAACCCGATAATCAATGCCGTAAGGCTTAAAGTGTATCGTTCGGGATGGACAAAAGAAATATAGAGCCCAAAACCGAGGACGACTAATGCAATTATGGTGGCTATTTGACCAATGCGACGGTTGCGTTGAATCAGGCGTGTATTTCGGATGACCTTCATGGTTAACCTCATGGATTATCGGAGATGGTGTTTTCAACGGCGGAAAGTTTTTCCCGAATTGCTTCTCGGATGTTACTCAGTAGGTTGGCTTGGATGGCCTCATGGGCAACGTGCAGAGCGTTCATGATTGCACGGGCATCCGAGCGGCCGTGGCCGACAAAGACCAAGCCGTCAATGCCCAACAGGGGAGCCGCACCGATTTCCGAAGGATCAAGCATTTGGCGAATTTGGGCGAAGGCGGGCTTGGCTAAAAGGGCGCCCAGTTTGGTACGCCAGGATGCCATAAGCGATTCGCGTAAAACGTCAGTGATCAATTTAGCCACGGCTTCACTGGATTTGAGCATGATATTACCCGTGAAACCGTCCGTGACCACGACATCGGCATCACCGTTGAACACTTCTTTGCCCTCGACATTGCCGATAAAATTCAGGCCACTCTTTTCTAATAGGGGGTAGGTCTCCTTTACCAGTTGATTCCCTTTGCCAGGTTCTTCACCGTTGGAAAGTAATCCAACGCGAGGGTTGTGTTTGTGGAGGACTTTCTCGGCGTAAACACTGCCCATAATGGCGAATTGAAGTAGAAACTCAGGTCGGCAATCGGCATTGGCACCAATATCTAAAACGATGGCGTGACCACCGCGAACCGGAAACATGGCGGTTAAAGCAGGACGGGCCACGCCGGGGATACGTCCAAGGATACGCAATGCATTAAACATGACGCCGCCAGTATTTCCGGCGCTAACAAATGCCTCGGCATCACCCTTTTTGACCAGTTCTAGCCCAATGGCCATTGAATTACGCGGTTTCAATCGGGCGCCTTCAACCGGTTTTTCGCCCATTTCTAAAACATCAGGCGCATGTTCGATCCGCACTGATAAACCTCGGGTGTTAAGGGCTCGCAATTGGGGTTCCAGGCGAGATTGGTCACCCACGAGGATGATTTCGAGGCCCCACGTTTCGGCAGCCCATAAAGCCCCCTGGATTTCCGGCTCGGGGTAACGGTCACTTCCCATAGCATCAAGTGCGATTGTCATAATTACTCCTTCTTCGGAATAGATTAGGGTGGGTAGAGGCTAACATTGGCTTGACATTAATACCTAGTGAATTATATAATAAGCCGCGGATAAATGCGCTGGTGCTGGAATTGGCAGACAGGCATGGTTGAGGGCCATGTGCCGAAAGGCGTGCGGGTTCAACTCCCGCCCAGCGCACAATCAGGAACCCACCGTGATGGTGGGTTCTACGTTTTGCGCTGCGTGACGAACCAGGTTAGTTCTTCCAAATACTGTTGTTCTGGGCTGTTTGGGAGGGTACGAAGGTCGTCCAGCGCATTTTTTATAAATCGTTGAGCTTCCTGATGTGCATCCTCAATGGCGTCACTGTGGCGGAGACGTTCAATAAACGCCAAGATGTCTGCATTGTTTTGCAAACACTTACCCTGAAGAATCATCTGAGAGAAAGGATCTTCGGGATGTGTGTGCAAAAACCGAATGACCGGCAGGGTTATGATTCCTTGTCGCAAGTCACTACCAATGGGTTTGCCAAGTTGGGTCTCGTCGCCGGTGAGATCAAGGATATCGTCAATGATTTGAAATGCCATACCTAATTCGCGTCCAAAGTGACGCAATCGCATGATCAAATCGCTATCTGTGGTGCTGATCATAGCGGCACACCCGGTTGAGGCCTCAAACAGCGAAGCCGTCTTGGCATAAATACGTTGGTAATAGTTTTCTAAGGTGCTGATACATGGGGGATTGAACATTTGGCTGATTTCACCATTGACGATGATGGTCAGGGTTTCGGCAAAGAGGCGCATTACGGGGATGGAATTCGTTTCGGCAGCAAGTTTTGCGGCTCGGGCAAAGAGGAAATCACCGGTGAGGACGGTTGCACCCGGTGACCATCGGGCGTTAAGGGTGGGAATGCCGCGGCGGAGCAGTGCTCCATCAATTAGGTCATCATGAACCAGCGTGGCAGTGTGTAACAATTCAATTGAAGCCGCCAAGGTAATGAGTTGGGGCTCAGGGGCTCCGAGCATGCGCCCAACCAACAACGTCAAGGTCGGGCGAATCCGTTTGCCTCCTGATTTGAGAAGGTGCTCTAGCGCGGCTTGTAAGTCGGGATGATAGCCCTCGGCCTGAGCGCGAATTAGATCTTCTACCTGATGAATTTGATCCAGTACTGGGACAAAGAAAGAAATCATGGCGCTCAATGCGAACTCCAAGAAGATGGCAGATTAAAAAGACGAATGGCGTTCATGCTGGTTATGTTGGCTAAGGTGGGCAGAGGAATATTAGAGAGGGACGAGATCTTCTCGGCGATAAGAGGGATGTAGGTGGGCTCGTTTCGTTTTCCACGATGGGGAACGGGGGTTAGATAAGGTGAATCGGTTTCGAGTACCACATGGTCCCAAGGTAAAAGTTGAAGCAGGGATTGGGTACGTTCAAGAGAGCGATATGTGATTGCACCGGCTAACCCTATATAAAAACCGTGTTGCGTGATCCAGGTGAGTTCCTCGGAGCCGCCCTCGAAAGCGTGAAAGACGCCTCGCGGTCCTTGGGTTGGGGTGTTTGGGGATTCTGTACCTTGAAGCCACGCCTCTAAAATAATTTGAAGATCATAAAACGAATTTCGTTGGTGCAGAATAACCGGAAGGTTGCGCTCTGCAGCAAGTTCCAATTGGGCTATTAAAGCGGCCTTTTGCAATTCAGGTGGCGCATAATCCCGATAGTAATCCAACCCAATTTCTCCAATAGCAACAACTTTGGGGTGCGAAGAAAGGGCCCGCAGTTCTTGGAGTGAGGTGTTTTCCCACCGGGTTGCATAGTTGGGATGTATACCCACTGCCGCAAATACACTGGGATAGCGCTCACTTAATTCGATGGCAGCCCGACTGGTTTCGAGATCAATTCCGGGTACCACGTATCCCATTACCCCTTGGCGTTGGGCGCGTGAAAGCACCTCAGGTAGTTCGTCGCGAAAGGGCTCCATATAGAGGTGACAATGGGTATCTACCCAGAAGGTCTCAGGCAAGTCCGGCAATGCGTAATCCATCCTGCAATATAGGTTGAACCCGATCGGGATGCGTGGTTTCGCAATATACGCGAATGATGGGCTCCGTGCCCGAGAAACGGATCAACATCCAGCCACCATCCTCTAACAAGAATTTGTAACCATCCAGTGTATTCAGCCCAACGACCTTGAGCCCCCCGATGGTTTGGGGATTGGCGTTGAGGATCATAGCCTCGCGTGTTTTGCGGTCGCCGCTGAACTGCTTGTCAACGCGGTCATAATAATGGGGGCCTACTTTACTGAAAAGAAGTTCCAAAAGTTGTGAGGGTTTTCGATTGAGGCGCACCATCATGTCCAAGAAGTAAAGCCCGGCCAAAATGCCGTCCCGTTCCGGTACATTACCGCGAAAAGCATAACCGCCGGATTCTTCACCACCGATAAGCGCATTGGTTTCTAAGAACTTGGGTGCTACATACTTGAACCCCACGCCAGTTTCATAGACTGGGACACCATAGATTTCCCCTAATTTTTCAAGCATGCTGGTGGTGGACAGGGTTTTAATGATCGGCCCGCGTTCGCCACGGACTTCAAGCAAGTAGAATGCTAATAAGCCATACACTTGAAGTTGATTGACGAAACGACCGTTCTCATCACCAATGCCGACGCGGTCAGCGTCTCCATCGGTAACGACGAGGACATCAGCACCTTGTTCGACGGTTGTACGTAGCCCAACATCAATGTTAGGCGGGATCGGTTCGGGGCGCTTCATTTCGGGAAAGATGGGGTTACGGATGTTATGAATTTCGACAATCTGAGTTTTTCCTCCACTGAGCAGACGAGGGAACCAACCTGCGCCATTGCCCCACATAGCATCAACTACGATTTTCAACCCGGCATCGCGGATGGGTTGCATATCAATTAGGGTGTGAAGGTGATCAATGTAAGCCAGTGCCGGATCAAAGCGCACTAATCGCCCTTGCAATTCAGCCTCAGCTGCGGGTATTCGTTGAACAGCGTTCATCTCGTCAGGAATGGCGCTTTCGATCTGTTTAAGGCCCTCTGGGTCAATGGCGCCACCGCTGGAATCGCGTACTTTAAAGCCGTTGTCGGTAGGTGGATTATGAGAAGCCGTGATATTAATGGCGCCGACAGCCTTGCGGTCAATTACGGCATAAGAAATAACCGGGGTGGGGGTGGCTTTATCGGTGAGATAAACCCGAAATCCGTTGCCGCATAAAACTTCAGCGGCAGCCTGGGCAAAATTCTCAGAGTGGAAGCGCTTATCATAACCCACTACTACCCACTCATCATGATACCCTTTGCTTCGAAGATAATGTGCAAAGCCCTGAGCACACCGGCGCACATTATCAAATGTGTAGTTCTCGGCAATCACGCCGCGCCATCCGTCGGTGCCGAATACGATTTTATAACTCATGGCGTCCTCCCCGTTGCAGCCGAATGTGATAATCCTAACAAAAGTAGCCTTATTATATCAAGGGAAACATCAATCTGGCGTGGTTCGAAGAGGGTTTATTCTAGACCTTAGACAGTTGAGATGGTGCAGGCATTCACAATCTGACTTATAATTGGGAACGTGTTTTAGAGATGTTGGATTGGAGTGGTTAAAGCCCGTAGGAGGAAGGGGTATGGACTTGGCGAAGGTGAGGGCTGATTTTCCGAGTTTACAAGGCCAGAATGGCCGCAAGGCTGTCATTTATTTTGATAATGCCTGTCAGACATTGCGACCACGCCAGGTCATTGAAGCCATTAATCGCTACTATCATGATTTTCCGGCCTGCAGCGGACGGAGCATGCACCGCATGGCGGCTGAAGTAACTCGCGAGGTGGATCAGGCGCGAGAAAAGACGGCCAAATTTTTGAATGCTGGGCGGAAAGAAGAAATCATCTTTACCCGCAATACTACTGAGGGGGTAAATTTATTAGCCTCGGCATTGAACTGGAGGCCGGGCGACGTTATCCTGGTAACCGATAAAGAACATAACTCGAATCTCATCCCATGGCAAATGGTAGCTAAACGGTGGGGTGTGGTTCTGCGGGTTGTTCGAACTCGCGATGACAACACCTTTGATTGGGATAATTTTGAACATGCGTTTAAAGACGGCGCGGTAAAATTGGTAGCCATGGGATACACCTCTAATCTAGATGGAGTTACTCTCCCCGCAACCGATATTATCAAGTATGCACACCGTCGGGGGGCTCTGGTATTCCTGGATGCAGCACAGACTGTGCCACATCAACGGGTGAATGTGCGTGCATTGGACGTTGATTTTCTGGCATTTTCGGGCCATAAGATGCTCGGCCCTTCAGGAACGGGTGTGCTCTATGGCAAGTATCGTCTTTTAGAGCAGTTGGAGCCCTTTTTGGTCGGTGGTGATACCGTTTCTACATCTACTTTCAACTCCTGTCAATTTTTACCTCCACCTGAAAAGTTTGAGGCTGGCTTACAGGATTATGCCGGTATCATGGGTTTGGCGGCTGCCGTGCAATACCTGAGTCAAATTGGTTTTGACACGATTGAAAAACAGGAAAGACTACTCAATGAATACCTGACTAAAGCACTCAGCGAGATCCCAGGCCTCAAAATTATTGGTCCGGCGGATCCACGCCTCAGGGGTGGAATTGTTTCTTTCTACATCGAGGGGATTGATCACCACCGCATCGCACTAATGCTTGATCAGATGGCGAATATCGCCGTACGATCGGGGCAACACTGTGTGCATTCTTGGTTCAATTCGCGAGGTGTATCGGGATCGGTACGCGCTTCGGTGTATTTCTATAATACCCTGGAAGAGGCCCAACAATTTGTGGAAGCCTTGATCAAAATTCGGAAGGTGTTATAGCCATGTTCTGTGTCATCGCGTTTATCGTATTGTCTATTTTGGGGATATTCAGCGCCTCCAATCGCCAATTGGCACGCGAGGCCTTGGATTGTGTGCTGCGCCGGGTGACTCTGCGCCCCTGTACGACCGGCTTTGACGAAAAGATGAAGGCGAAAATTTTGGGTTATGTGATAACACGTTCTGAGGCTGGGGCGCGCTTTCTTAATCGTTACTTTGAACCTCTCTCCTGGGCGTTTTTCTTCCTCCTGATTGGAAGCACTTTTTTTGCAGTCCGAGGTTTCTATCTCTTCTACACGACCGGTAGTTGTAACGGATTGAATCAATCGGGGTTTTGTGTCTTCGATCCAACGGGACAAAATACCCAGTTTTCTACCGTAGATGAGAGTTGCCCCGTAGTGCCAGGAGGAAGCACAACATTAACTCTCGAAGGGATAGATATTAGTGGTTTTCCTAAGATTAGTGGTGCAAGCGCTGAGCCAATTGTGTTTATTGGCTCGTATGGATGTGATTACTCGCGCAAAGCCTATCCCCTGCTGCGCCGCCTGGTTCAAAAATATGGGGTGGAACTGATTTTCCTCTACTATCCGGTCAAAGAACACAGCGATTATTTGGCCAAAATAGGCTACTGTGCTTACCAACAGGATCAAGCCAAATTTTGGAATTTAACCGACCGTCTTTTTACCACGGAAAAGGGGCACCTTGAGGATGAAGCGTTTATCAAAGATCTATTGAGCGAAGTCGGTTTTAATGCTCAGTCAGTGCAATTTTGTGCCAAAAGTCCTCAAACCGAGTGGGCAGTTAAGCGCCAATTGGCAGAAGTGCGTAAAACGAATTTTTATGGTACACCCACCGTTTTCATCCGGGGAAAGGCGTTTGTAGGACCTAAGCCTTACCGAGTCTATGCCATTGCTCTGGAAGGCTTGTTATACTGGTTGAAATAGCCATAAGAACGCCTAAAAACCTAATGCAATGGGTAAGTGGATCGGAGTGGTTGATTATTACTCCGGGATGCCTTATAATCTTCGCCAGACAATTTTTGCCTGAAGAGACTCGTGTGTTAGAGGCAGCCTATGACCAACAAACGATTTAGCGGAGCCTATATCCGACAATCCTTTATTGACTTCTTTGTGGAACGTGGGCATACGTTTGTCCCTTCGTCCTCCTTGGTGCCGGGCGGAGATCAGACGTTGCTCTTTACCAATGCGGGTATGGTCCAATTCAAGGATGTCTTTCTGGGCACTGATCAGCGTCCCTATAAGCGTGCGGTTAATTCCCAGAAATGCATGCGTGTAGCCGGAAAACATAATGATCTTGAGGATGTGGGACGTGATGATACCCATCACACCTTCTTTGAAATGTTGGGCAATTGGTCGTTTGGCGACTATTACAAGAAAGAGGCCATTGCCTGGGCATGGGAGTTATTGACAGAGGTCTGGGGGCTGGATAAGGATCGTTTATGGGTCACCTGCTTTAAGGATGAATACGGTGAGATTCCAACCGATGAAGAGGCAGCCGAAAACTGGGCGAAACAGCCAGGGATGGACAGCGCTCATATCCTCTTCTTCGGACGCAAGGATAATTTTTGGGAGATGGCCGAGACGGGGCCGTGTGGCCCATGTAGTGAGATTCATATTGATCTCGGGCTCGAGTTTTGTGATAAGCGCGATGTGCCGGGACATATATGTCGTGTCAACGGCGATTGCAAGCGTTTTTTGGAGTTGTGGAATCTGGTCTTCATTCAATATAACCGGTTAAGTCCGACCCGTTTAGAACCCCTGCCAGCTCGTCATGTGGACACCGGAATGGGGCTGGAACGCATCACGGCTATTTTGCAAGGCGTTTCCTCAAATTATGCTACGGATTTGCTTTCCCCCCTTTTGGACAAAGTCCAGCAATTGACCGGCCACACCCTTGAAGAACGGAAGGCCAATATCACCCCTTATCGTGTGATCGCCGACCACTCTCGTGCAGCCACCTTTCTCATTGCCGATGGGGTTGTGCCGGGTAACGTGGGGCGTAATTATGTCTGTCGGATGATCATTCGCCGCGCAGCACGTTTTGGTCGCAAGATTGGTCTGATGGATCCCTTCCTTGCTAAAGTGGCCGATACGGTGATTGAGATTTACGGTGAGGCCTATCCGGAATTGGTTAAGAACAAGGATGTTATTCGGGAAAATTTGACCCGCGAAGAAATCCGTTTCCGACGCACTATTGAACAGGGTTTGAGTCAACTCGATGTCTATTTGGAAGATCTCAAAGCCCGTGGTGAAAAGATTCTGGATGGCGAACGCGCCTTTGATCTCTACGCTACCCATGGGCTTCCCCTGGAACTGATCCGTGATGTAGCCCAAGAGGAAGAATTGGATGTGGATCAGGAAGGCTTTTTACGGGCGATGGAGGCGCATCGCACTATTTCAGGGGCTGGGAAAGCCTTTGGCCCGCTGGGGGGTGAAAGGGTGGATATTTATCGCTCGATTTTAGAGGACTTACAGCGGCGAGGTGCTTTAGGGCCGGAAGGGGTGATCTATGACCCATACAGCAGTCTAGAGGTCGAGGGACAGGTGTTAGCGCTGGTCCGGGATGGCGAACAGATTGAGGAGGCCATCGCAGGCGATGCCATTGAAGTCATCCTGCCTCGCACCTGCTTTTATGTGGAAGCCGGTGGTCAGGTTTCCGATACGGGACGGATTATTGGCTTGGAAGATGCGGATTGGGAGATCCGGGTTAACGATACCCGCAAGCCGGCTGCAGGAGTGATCGTCCACATTGGAGAAGTGGTACGGGGGCGCCCTCGGGTTGGCGATATAGCCCGTGCCCAGGTGGATGTTGAACGACGCCGAGATATTATGCGCAATCACACGGCGACCCATCTCTTGCACGCTAAATTGCAAGCCATTTTGGGTAAAGAAGCGCGGCAGGCAGGTTCATTGGTGGCGCCAGATCGTTTGCGATTTGACTTTACGTATCCTGAAGCATTGACGCCGGAGCAGTTAGAAGCCATTGAAGCCGCAGTTAACCAGGCTATTTATGAAGATTACGAACTGGAAATCGAGTACAAGCCGTTGAGCCAAGCGCTTCAGGAAGGCGCCATGGCCCTTTTTGGTGAAAAATATGGGGAGGTCGTGCGCACCATTGTGATTGGTGATGAGCAGCCGATATCCTACGAATTGTGTGGTGGGACGCACGTTGAGTCCACAGGGGATATTGGGATCTTTATTATCACCAGTGAAAGCAGCGCCGCAGCCGGAATTCGCCGCATCGAAGCGGTGACCGGACGCGAGGCTTATGCCTTAATTCGCAAGCGCCTGAACGATCTTTCGCGGATCGCCGAAGTTTTGAATTGTGGTGTAGGCGAGGTTCCGGATAAAGTTGTGGCATTGGTTGAAGATGTGGAGCGTCTGCGCAAGCAAAATGCGCAGTTACGTCAAAAGGTCGCCATGGCGGAATTTGAGCCTTTGCTCCAAAATGTTCAAATGGTAGATGGTATCCGTGTTCTGACAGCCATAGTTAATGAAACCGATGCTGATGTGTTGCGTCAATTATGCGACCGTTTCCGCCAGCAGTATCGCGAGAAGGGGATAGCAGTACTGGCAACGACTAGTGAGGGGCGACCAATTATCGTCGCAACTCTGACCGACGATCTGGTTAAACAAGGCTTCCATGCGGGTGAATTGGCTAAAGAGGTGGCGCAAATTGTCGGCGGTAGTGGAGGTGGCCGCCCTCATCTTGCACAGGCGGGCGGCAGGGATGCAAGTATGCTTCCCACCGCTCTAAATCGCGTCCTTCCCTGGGTGAAACAGCGCCTCAGCCAACGGTAGGCTTGGCTTTAGGATTGAAAAAAGAAGAAGTCCCCTTTAGGGGACTTCTTCTCGTTAGGTTCAGACTTTATGAGTTTTTTTCTTTTTGCTCAATGAGGGCTTGAATCAGTTCGCGACAGAAGTCAGGGATATCGGCAACGACACGTCCCCAGACGATATTACCCGATCGGAAGGCCGGAGCATCGCGCCAAATGGCGCCGGCGTTGATTAAATCGTCTTTGATACCTTCGCTACCGGTGGCCTCGTGCCCTTTAACAATTCCCGCGCTGATACCAACTAAACCGGCGTGGCAAATCATTGCGACCACTTTGCCTTGATTGTAAAAGTCGCGTACCAGTTTTTTGATAGCCTCGTAGCGGCGCAGTTTATCCGGTGCCCATCCTCCTGGAACAACAATGGCGTCAAAATCCTCGGCTTTTAGATCAGCGACATTGACCTCAGCACGTCCGGTTAGTCCACCTTTTCCAATCAGTTCTTCACCGGCTTTTAGCCCAGCGACGACCACGTCTGCCCCCTCCTCTTTTAAGCGCATCAAGGGCACATAGAATTCCAAGTCCTCGAAACCAGGACCGATTAAATAAACAACGCGCATCCCTTTGAGTCTCATGGGTCAGTTCTCCTCTCGAGATATAATTTTGGCTTTGGTTATTATAATCCGGATGAGAAGCAGAGAATTTGTCTAAAGAAAATCTGAGCCGCCTGGTTCTAGGCGGCTCGACTTCCGTTACTCATTGGGTTCGATTAGGTTGCTGATGGAGCCCTTTCTGTCGTTTGAGGCTCTTTCTGGCGGCGGAAAAGTAGTCCCGGTTGCCAAGGAGTGCCAATGTAGACCAATAGCCAGCGGTCAAGCCCAATCCAACCTGCAGTTCTCCAGGCCAGAATAAGCAAGATTGATAGCACCAACATCACTGGATTGGTGCTAGCCGTGCCGGCCATCATAAAGTTCCAATTCATGAAAGCGCCCATGAACGCTGAGAACCAGACGAAAATGCCCAAAATCAGTGCGATTCCGACGGCAATCTCGCCGAACACAACGAGCTTAGCAAACCAAGTGTAACTACCACTGTCAAGAAGCATTTGAATAAAGGCGCGGTACCAATCAAAGGCAATCGGGGGGCGCGCGGGTGGTTCAGGAATCGCAACTGCGCGTTGCCAAAAACCCTTGAGCGCCTCACCGGTTTGCACCCAAGCCGGATTTGAAAGCTTCTCCAAACCGTGCTCGAACCAGGAGTATCCTAAATAAAGCCGCACGATCAGCCATAACCACGCTGAGGTCGTCTTGTTAAACAGAAAGTCAGTCCAAGGTGGACTAACAAGGCGGTACTCTTTAGTCAATTGCGAACTAGCCATGGTTATCACTCCTTGTAGTTTGAGGAATAACAGTCTGTTGTCAATTTTAGGTAGGCGAATTCGGTTCTTAAAGAGGAGGAATGCTTAATTTGGTATAGGCAGTTTGGCTAATGAAGAAAGTTACAAGTGGGGGGGTGATAAATGTAAAAACGGGACGGACATTGCGTTGGCCGTCCCGTTTTGGGCGTTGGGGGGCGAGAAAGGTGGCTTATGAGGGTTGTGTTTCTTTTTCAGGGAACCAGCAGCAAAGGACGAGTTCTTTGGCTGCTTTTACCTCATCTAGCCGGCCGACTGGCGTGTTATGGGGTGCGCTCTTAAGTAATTCGGGCTGAGTATGCGCTTCTTCGGCGATTTTGATCAAGGCATCAGCGAATTTATCCAGCGTCTGCTTGCTCTCGGTTTCAGTGGGTTCAATCATGAGCGCTTCGCGCACAATTAATGGGAAGTAGTTAGTGGGTGGGTGGAAGTCATAGTCAATTAACCGTTTCGCGATATCCAGGGCGTGAATGTCTGGCGCGTCATCCCAAACCCCTTCCGCGACGAACTCATGTTTGCAAATACGATCATAAGGCACCTTGTAGACATGGCGCAGACGGGCTAAAAGATAGTTGGCGTTTAACACGGCATGTTCGGCCACTTTGCGAAGTCCCTCAGCGCCATGCATCATAATATAGGTATACGCGCGCACCATCATACCAAAGTGACCATGGAACGCCTTGACACGGCCAATCGAACGGCTGGGCATCTTAAACCCGTATAAGGGAGGAACTTCATCTGTGCCTTCCTCGAGAATGGTCACGATGGGACCAGGTAGAAATTCGGCCAGGGCTTCGGTTACGGCCACTGGGCCAGAGCCGGGTCCGCCACCACCGTGAGGTGTGGAGAATGTTTTATGTAAGTTGAGGTGAAGGATATCAAAGCCCATATCGCCAGGACGGGCAATACCTAACAGCGCGTTGAGATTAGCGCCATCGCCATAAACCAGACCGCCGGCCTCGTGGACAATGCGGGTTACCTCGAGGACGTTTTCTTCAAACAGCCCCAGAGTATTGGGATTGGTTAGCATGAGCCCTGCCACGGTATCATCGCAAGCCGCCCTCAGAGCTTCCAAATCCACATTGCCGCGTTTGTCGCTAGGGAGTTGGATAACCTCGTAACCGCTCATAGCCGATGAGGCGGGATTGGTGCCGTGGGCGGAGTCGGGGATGAGAATCTTGGTGCGTTTGGTGTCACCGCGAGATTTGTGATAGGCACGTATAATCAGCACCCCAGTCAATTCTCCATGTGCTCCAGCGGCAGGCTGCAGGCTAACGGCTCCCATCCCGGTGATCTCTTTGAGCAGTTCCTGTAATTCATACATTAAAGCCAGGCTGCCCTGCACAGTATCAATAGGTTGCAAGGGATGCGCCAAGGCAAAGCCGGGTAAACGGGCCATATCCTCGTTGATTTTAGGATTGTATTTCATGGTACAGGAGCCAAGGGGATATAGCCCATAATCCACGGCATAGTTTTTCTGGGAAAGGCGCACAAAGTGGCGCACAACGTCCACTTCGGCCAGTTCGGGCAGGGGTAAGTCCTTACGCACCAATCCCTCAGGTAGTGGGCTCTTGGGTACATCTGGATCGGGAAAGCGTACACCCCGGCGCCCAGGTGACGATAATTCGAATAACGTAGGCTCAGTCATGGGTGAACTCCTCCAAATACTCGGCCAGTGTTTCAATTTCTTCGCGGGAGTTCATCTCGGTCACGGCAATAAGCATGTGGTCCTTGAGGGCAGGATAGTCTCGCCCTAGATCATAACCGCCTAAAATGCCGTAATCGAGCAGATAGTTGTTGATCTCTGCGACCGGTTTGGGACACTTAACCACGAATTCATGGAAGAAGGGGCGTTGGTTCAAAACGTGATATCCACGGATTTGGGCAATCCGATCTGCGGCATAGTGGGCTTTGTGATAGCAAAGTTCAGCAACCTGGCGTAGGCCCTCTTTACCGACCAGGGCGAGATAGACGGTAGCGGCCAGCGCCATCAAACCCTGGTTGGTGCAGATGTTCGAGGTGGCTTTTTCGCGTCGGATATGCTGCTCGCGGGCGGTGAGGGTCAATACATAACCCCGGCGTCCCTGAACGTCTACAGTTTCACCGACCAAGCGGCCAGCAATGCGGCGCACATATTCTTTGCGCGTGGTGAAAATACCGAGATAAGGGCCACCAAACGAAAGCGGAATACCCAAGGGTTGCCCATCACCGACCACAATATCTGCCCCAAATTCCCCTGGTGGTCTCAAGAGCCCCAAGGCGATGGGATTAACTACCACGGCAAAAAGCCCCCCTGCTTGATGCACTTTTTCAGCCAAGGAAGCAAAATCGTGGATTTGGCCAAAGAAATCGGGATACTGAACCACGACCAACGCTGTGTTGGAATTGATCAGACTCTCTAAGCCTCCCAGGTAGTTCATCGGGTCGCCTTCGGGCTCATCGCCCAAGATTTCCAAGCCCTCGTAACCGGACATATAGGTGCGAAAGACCTGGCGGTACTGGGGATGAACGCCGGGAGAGAGAACGAAGCGAGTACGCTTACCACGAAAAGTGTGATAAGCCATGATGCCGGCTTCTGCGGTGGCAGTGGCCCCATCGTAGTGGGAGGCGTTGCTTACTTCCATGCCAGTTAGGGCGCACATCAGGCTTTGGTATTCAAAAATCGCTTGTAACGTTCCCTGGGAGACCTCGGGCTGATAAGGGGTATAGGCAGTATAAAATTCATTGCGGCGCAGGATGTGATCCACTGCGGCAGGGATGTAGTGATTGTAGGCACCCGCTCCGAGGAAACAGGCTAGGTCCTGGGTCGTCTCGTTGGCCAAGGCCATCTGTTGGAGTTGCGCCGCAACCTCCATTTCGGTCAAAGCCGGAGGGAGGTTGAGAGTAGGATAGCGCACTTTTTCGGGGACGTCCTGGAAGAGTTCATCAATGGAAGACACCCCGATAGCCTTCAACATCTCAGAACGTTCAGAATCCGTATGAGGTAGGAACATATCAATGCTCCCTTTCTTCGCAATACTTTTGATAGGCGGAGGCATCCATCAGGTTATCCAATTCCTGAGGATTGCTCATTTCAATTTTCAACATCCAGGCTTCGCCGTAAGGATCGCTGTTGACCAATTCAAATTTCTCGGTCAGGGCTTCATTGCGGGCAACGACTTTCCCTGATACTGGCGCATTGACATCGGCAGCGGCTTTTACCGATTCCAAAGTTGCAATTACGCCTCCCTTTTTTACCTCATCCCCGATTTCAACTTGAAACTCAAAAAAGACGATATCGGAAAGTTGAGACTGAGCGTAATCAGTAACCCCCACAATGGCAGTGTTCCCTTCCACTTTTACCCATTCATCCGTGGTGGTGTACTTGAGTTCACTGGGGATATTCATAATTTAACCTCCTGGGGTTGATTTAAGAGTTTTCAGGTCGCCACTTGACCTGTATTTACCCGCCCAAAATTATTATACTCTTTGACCAGGATAAGAATGTTACTATCCATAAGGTTCTAGAAAATTCAGCGCTGCTTGACATCCAATTGTATGGGGACAAATTGATTCTCGGCTTCAGTGACTTCGCGAAAAGAGGCCGACTGGGCTCGTCCTTCACGCAGCCAGTTGCGGAGCATCTCGATGGTCTCGCGCTGAGAGCGCGACAGAGGCACCTGTTTGCTCAGGGCGAGCAGGATATCTTCGGTGGTGAATTCGCGCTGTCCATCATTAAAACCGATATACATGGCGTCAATAATGGCTTGTTCGATTTCGGCACCGACGTAGCCCTCTGATGCTGCAGCCAAGCGATCAAGGTCGTAGTCTTCTGGAACACGGTTGCGTTTGCGTAGGTGAACGGCAAAGATCTCACGCCGTTCTGATAAAGTGGGCAAGTCCAGAAAGAAAATCTCATCGAATCGTCCCCGTCGCAGTAACTCGGGTGGAAGGGCTGAAATATCATTAGCCGTTGCTACGACGAAACAGGGTGCGGTCTTTTCTTGCATCCAGGTCAGGATGGTCGCAAAAACGCGGGTACTGGTACCACTATCCAACCCGCCATGGGCTAAGGCTTTTTCAATCTCATCAATCCAGATAATGCAAGGGGCAATGGTCTCGGCCAGGCGCAGGGCGCGGCGGGTGCGTTCTTCTGATTCGCCGACCAGACTGCCAAAAAGGGCACCAACATCGAGGCGGATCAAAGGAAGGCGCCAAAGCCCTCCAATCATTTTAGCGGTCAGGCTTTTTCCCGTGCCTGGAATACCGATAAGGCCAATTCCCTTAGGGGCGGGCAAACCGTATTGGCGTGCCTCTTGAGTAAAGGCTTTCTCGCGTAGACGGAGCCATTCTTTGAGCACACCTAAACCGCCGACATCATCCGGGGTCTCGGTAACGGGATAGAACTCTAAGGCCTCGCTTTCGCGAATGATTTGCTTCTTTTCCTCAGTGATGAGGTCAATGTCACGGTCATCCAGGACACCATCTTCAACGATGGCCTTGGCAAACACTCGCTGGGCTTGGGAAGCCGTGAGGCCAATTGCAGCCTGAACTAATTTCTCTCGTCCCAATGGGGTCAAATTTACTCTTACCCCAGGAGTAGCTGTCAATCGGTTGAGCACCTCTTCCAGCTCTACAGCTGAGGGCAGGGCGAAGTCAACTAAAACCGCCTCATCATGCAGTTCGTCGGGAATATGTGAGGTTACGGTCGTAATTAGGATGGATTTCTTGGTGAATTTCAGGCGCTGAGCGAGGTTGCGTAACTTACGTTTGATTTGCGGATTTCCCCATGCTTCGTGAAAATCTTTGAGGATATAGAGAGTAGAAACTGTGGCTTCGGCATGATCAATTTGTTCGAGAGCGGTTAGGGGGTCGCGTGCAACGGGAAGGGCGCCACTACCTACTACCCATTGGAAGCCATCGGCAAGATCCCAGGCCAGGCAATGGCGTTGGGTGCGCTCGCATACCGCGCGAATCTTTTGCAATGCGCGTTCTTCCTCGGGAGTAACCAAAACCAGTAAGGTGAACCGCGCTCGCAGGTAGATATCGAGTTGCTCTTCAAATTGTTGGAATAGCCTTGGCATGGGAAACTCTCCTTTTGATTATAGCACGTGCTTGAGTCCTCGGGCAGGAAAATCCCAAAGGTTGTCTGATAACTTTGAATGCAAGTGTTACATAGTCAAGCCGAATTTGGTGTAAGGCTTTTGCCATAGGCAGGGTATAATAAAAAGAACGCATGAGGTTTTATAGATTGGAAGAAGACTCTTACATAAGGAGGTGTTGAAGTAGCCGTCATCCCCATAAGCGAGAAAAGGGAAAGTTAAGCGCAAGGCCTTGGGTCGGAGGGGGAGGTAGACCTAAGGTGACGAGGAGGAAGGTTCTCCACCGCGAGGTGGAGCTAACCGGTGAGAACAGGCCGCTAACCTGGTCGCCGGGAAAATCGAGAGATCAGCGGAAGCCTTCCCATTGCCTGGTCGGCAATGAATACTTTCCCCGAGAAAGATTCATAAAGAGTTCCAAAATTAAAGCCCAACAAAAGCGTTGGGATGGGGTGAAGTGTGTTGTGGTGCTTTGATTGCCCCAAGACACTTCATGAAACTTTGCCGTTCGGAGGATAGACCTATGTGTGGAATCGTTGGCTATATCGGCTATCGTGATGCAACACCGATCATCCTTAATGGATTGAAGCGCCTTGAATATCGTGGGTATGATTCGGCGGGATTAGCCGTTATACAAGATGGGCGAATAGAAGTCCGTCGCGATGCCGGGAAACTGAGTAAATTAGTGTCATTGGTCGAGAATCAACCCATTTATGGGCAGGTGGGAATTGGGCATACCCGTTGGGCCACACACGGTGAACCCAGTGCGCGCAATGCCCACCCGCATGTGGGAAGCACCGGTGAGGTGGTTGTGGTGCATAATGGAATCGTGGAGAACTTCTTGGAACTCAAGGCCGATTTGGAATCCGAGGGGGTCAAATTTAACTCTGAAACGGATACCGAAGTCATCGTGCATTTGATCGAACGGTTTTTGGCCAGTACAATCCCCTTGGAGGAAGCAGTTCGTTTGGCTTTGAAGCAATTACGTGGTGCGCATGGTATCGTTGTGCTCTCAACCCGTGAACCCGATAAGATCATTGCGGCGCGTATCGGTAATGCCGGCGGAGTCGTGATTGGATTGGGGGAAGGGGAGAATTTTGTGGCTTCGGACATTCCGGCCATTCTCGAGCATACGCGTCAAATGATTTTTCTCGACTCTCATCAAATGGCGATTGTTAAGTCGGATGGTGTTCTCGTGAAAACCCTGAATGGACAGACTGTGGTGCCTCAGGTTCATACGGTTAACTGGGATCCGGTGGCGGCTGAGAAGGGAGAATATCGTCATTTCATGCATAAGGAAATTCATGAGCAGGTCCGCTCGTTAACCGATACCCTGGCCGGGCGTGTTGATTTTGATGATGGCATAGTCCATCTGCCTCAACTCAATCTCACACCTGGATTAGCGCGGCGGATCAAGCGTATTTGCATTACAGCCTGTGGAACGGCCGCCCATGCGGGGATGGTGGGGAAGTACCTGATCGAACGGCTTGCGCGCATTCCAGTTGAAGTGGATATCGCCTCGGAATTTCGCTATCGGGACCCAATTGTTGATGAGGATACGGTTGTTCTGGCAATCAGCCAATCGGGTGAAACGGCGGACACCTTAGCGGCGATGGACGAAGGGCGCCGAAAGGGAGCAACGCTATGGGCCATCGTGAATGTGATTGGATCGCAAGCCATGCGCATTGCCGATGGTTATATCGCTATGCAGGCTGGGCCGGAGATTGGGGTGGCCTCGACCAAAGCATTCACGGCCCCTTTAGTAGATCTCTATATGCTGGCTATTCTATTGGGGGATTTGCGAGGTGTGCTTTCAGAGCGCGATCGTAAATGCCTGGTAGCCGATTTGCGTCTGATCCCTGACCTGGTGAGCCGTTGCTTGGATCGCGAACCTGAAGTGCTCCAGGTGGCGCGAGAATTGCGTTACATTCGTAATATTCTCTATTTGGGACGTGGCATCAATATGCCCATTGCTTATGAAGGAGCCCTTAAGCTTAAAGAGATCTCCTACATCCATGCTGAGGCGTATCCAGCAGGCGAAATGAAACACGGGCCGATTGCACTGATTGATCGAGATATGCCGGTACTTGCCATTGCGCCCAAGGACCCGTGGTATGAGAAGATGATCAGTCAGATTGAGCAGGCCAAGGCGCGGGGTGGAAGCGTTATCGCGGTAGCGACTGAAGGGGATGATCGTCTGCCTGATTTGTGTGATCACATCTTCTGGGTTCCAGAGACCCCATGGCTGCTCTCACCAGTGGTCACCGTTATTCCTTTGCAACTGTTTGCTTATCATATCGCGGCGTTGCGGGGATTGGACGTGGATCAGCCTCGTAATTTGGCGAAATCGGTTACTGTGGAATAAACTCCGTAACTATGCTATCGCCCGTGCCCCCAGCCTAATGCTGGGGGCACGGGTTTATATAGAAAACTACAATTGAAAGTTATTGCTATATCTTATCATAAAAGTGATGATTTTCACGGATGAATTATGACGAAAAAGCCCCTTATTACCTTAAGATTAATCTTGTATTAATGGTCTGAATTTTCTATAATGTAGCCATACCGTGGATTAAACTGTAACAGTGAATCGCGTCATTGCCGGGAAAGATCCTGATACTGTGGACGAAAAACTATCCTTCCGCAATGTGCACTACTTTGCCGCCGGCGCGACCCTATTTGGGACCGAGGCCAAGGGCATCTATGAATACGCGGGTAAAACCTATGTTGGGCCGTTCAAGCATGTCCAAGGTGTAGAGACCTGTACGGACTGCCATGATGCTCATAGCCTCGAGGTCAAGACGGCTAGTTGCCAGGGTTGCCATCAGGTAGACGATCCGGCCAAGATCCGCATGACCTCAAAGGCCGATTACGATGGCGATGGTGACACACAGGAAGGCTTGAAGGGCGAAGTGGAGACCATGAAGGAACTCCTCTACGCTGCTATTCAGGCTTACGCCAAAGAGGTGGCGGGTAAACCCATTGTTTATTCGCCGGTAGCCTATCCTTACTTCTTCGTGGACACCAACGCCAACGGTCAGGCCGATGCCGATGAAATTAATTTCCAGAATCGTTACAATGCCTGGACGCCACGTTTGCTTACCGCTGCTTATAATTATCAGTACGCTCAGAAGGATCCAGGCGGTTATGTCCATAATGGTCTCTATGTGATCCAGGCGCTGTACGATTCAATCGCTGATCTGGGCACAAAGGTCAAAGTGGATCTGACCAAGCTCGTACGACCATAAGGTTTTGCTACAGGAGCACCTCCACATTGCCTCCACGGCGATGTGGGGATGCTCCTCACTCTGAGAATAAGAGGAGCAGATCAGACGACGATGCGCACACGACTCCTTCCTTGGATTATCTTGATGGTAGTCTTCACCCTGGTCACAGGGTTTTTGGTTTTTATAGAGGAAGCAAGAAGTCAATCTTTAAGTGAATATGTTGCTAGCGGATTAGCGCAAAAACCCGATAACTCGATGTGTTTGAGTTGCCACCAGCGCGAAGAGATGACTTGGCCTTTGCCAAGCGGTGAGGTTCTTTCGTTAACCATTGATCCGAAACAATATGATCAGGCGGTGCATGCTCGCCTAAGTTGCCAGGTATGCCATACCAACCTCACCGGTTTTCCCCATCCGGAAAACAAGGCTCAAGATCGCCGAGATTATACCCTCCAATATCAGACCACCTGCAATCAATGTCACCCCAATCAAGTCAAAGAACTGGCAGACAGTGTTCACACTAAACTCCTCCAGGAGGGCAACCGAAATGCCCCCATCTGTGCCGATTGTCATAACCCTCATACTCAAATGCCCATTCAAAAAACGGCCGAAGGGTTACCCGCTCCTTCCGAACACGCACGGATAGCCCAAACCTGTGCTACTTGCCATGCGGCGATCTACGATGAATACTTGAATAGTGTACATGGTTCGGGAATTATCGAAAATCGCAATCCGGATGTGCCGGCTTGTACCGATTGCCACGGGGTGCATCGCATTACCGACCCCCGGACAGCGACTTTCCGTCTTTCATCCCCTCAGTTATGCGCAAAATGCCACACCGATGAAAGGATTATGAGCAAGTATGGGCTTTCGACCCAGGTGCTCAATACCTATGTAGCGGATTTCCACGGCACTACCGTGGTGTTATTTGAAAAGACCGATCCAGACCAGGAAACCAATAAACCGGTCTGTTACGATTGTCATGGTGTGCACGATATCCAAAGGGTGGATGATCCTGAAAAAGGAATCGCGATCAAAGAGAATTTACTTAAAACCTGTCAGCGTTGTCACCCAGATGCGACCACAAACTTCCCGGATTCCTGGTTGGGTCACTATATCCCCAGCCCGGAGCGCCATCCTCTGGTTTATTATGTCAATCTGTTTTATAAGTTTTTCATTCCAACCGTGTTGGGTGGGATGGCAATTTTTGTGGTCAGTGATATTTATTACCGGTTATGGGGACGCCGACGCCGCCAGCGGGGTGGTGGGGCTCCCATCCCTGCCTCGCCGTCACCGGAATCGGCGGAGTCTAAGATAGAAGATGAGAGTGTTGTTGCGAAAGGATCTACTGATCAAGGGACAATGTCAGGGACAGAGTCGCTGCGGTCGGAGAACGATGGCGCTGTAGCAGGAGATGACACACAAGAGATTGCACCGCGCGATTCTAACCCTGAGGAGTGAGAGATGGAAACGACAACCACGACCACAACCACAACCACAACCACAACCACAACCACAACCACAACCACAAAGATCTATCTGCGTTTTGATGTTTTACAGCGTATTGAACATTGGGTGCTGGTGGCTTCATTTACCACTCTGGCGATAACCGGATTGGTGCAGAAATTTGCGCTCTTTCCCCTTTCTCCCATCATTGTGCGTTTGTTGGGGGGGATAGAGTCGGTGCGTATCATCCACCGTATTGCTGCCACGGTGTTTTTAATTGAAGCCATTTATCATCTGATCTCGATTGGCTACAAACTCTATGTTGAAAAGAAATCGGCCAGCATGTTGCCAGGGATTAAGGATCTTCAGGACGCGTTTCAAACCCTGGCTTTCAATCTTGGGTTGGCTAAGGAACGTCCGAAGATGGGACGGTATAACTTTGTAGAGAAGGCCGAGTACTGGGCACTAGTGTGGGGATTGGTGATTATGGCGCTGACCGGGTTCATGCTATGGAATCCGATTGCCACGACCCGTTGGTTGCCTGGCGAAGCCGTTCCGGCGGCAAAGGCTGCTCACGGTGCCGAAGCGATTTTGGCTGTGCTGGCAATTATGCTGTGGCATTTTTACCACGTTCACATTCGGCACTGGAATTCCAGCATGTTTACCGGGCATCTTACCCGCGAGGAGATGGAAGAAGAGCATGCGCTGGAATTGGAAATGATAGAGCAAGGTCAGGTGGAGCCAGAAGTTAGTCCGGAGGAGCGGAAGCGCCGCCTGCGGGTATTTATTCCGGCGGCAAGTGTTCTTTCATTGTTATTGCTCTACGGGGTATTCCGCTTTGTGACTTTTGAACAAACGGCTATCACGACCTTACCCCCAGCACAGCGTGAAGTGCCAGTATTTGTGCGGGCTACTCCAACCCATACTCCGTTGCCTGCTTCAACACCAACGGTACAAGCCGCATTGCCCGCGGTGGGTGAGTTGACTTGGGAAGGGGGTATTAAGGATATCTTTGCGCGGCAATGTGGCGCTTGCCATGGACAAGCAGGGGGATTCTCGGTTTCGGACTATTCGTCGGTGATGAAAGGGGGGAGGAACGGGCCGGTTATTATACCGGGAAATGCGGTGGATAGCCGCTTGATCCAGGTGGTCGGTGCGGGAAATCACCCGGGTAAGCTCACCGATGCAGAACTTGCAGTGATTCGAGATTGGATAAACGCGGGAGCCTTGGAGCGGTAACCGATTTGGGATTATGTGTTGGCCCCGGTTCTTGAGCCGGGGCTAATTGTTTTAAATAAACATGTCGTAGGGTAACCGCTGTCGAGGTTGGCGCGTTGTATCTGCTCAAGTTGAAAGCCGCTCATCTTTTCGAGCAAAAAGCCATCCAATGCACAGATGTGGGGCGTTTTCACCGGAAGCGGCCAATAGGGACAATTAGAGAGGATCAAAACAGGGCCGGTAAAGTGGGCCTCCCAGTGTGCCTCGTATCCAAGTCCTTTTAGTGCTTCTATGGTTTGGTTGAGGCGAAGCGTTGGGCTTGGGGTGGTGGGAACGAGGGCCGAAAGATAAGGGCTTAAGAGGCGCGTTAATGGGTTTTCGGAGAAATCCTTCGACAATTCAGTTATGGCTTTGATTAACAAATCGCATAGCCATATTAGAGTGTGGGGAGAGGGAACGGTGTTAATCTTGAAAGTGGTTGCAGGGCGACCACGATTGGATGCCCTGCCGGGAGCATTGACCCGTTGAATTTTCCCTTCTCTGACCAGTATGTTAATGTGATAGCGAATATTCGCAGTGGTGAGATTAAGGGCATTACCGATGTCCTTGGCTGTGCAAAGAGGATGCTGTTGGATAAATGAAAGGATGGCGGAGCGAGTATCTTCCATAACTTGGTAATTGGGTCTTTTACTGGTTGTTGTTGAATTAAGTAAAAAATATTTTACTAAATTAATGGTTGACAGGAAAGTGATCCCCGGTACAATTAGGAAGATGTCAGAATGATTTTTTGGAATTCGCAACCAAGAGCGTTTGAGGTGCTCAGATGAATGACAGTAAAGATATTACTTCGCCAGGCTATGAAATTCCCCCCGAATTGCGCCATCAGGTTACAATCACCACCCTGGAACGAATCTATAACTGGGGACGGGCTAACTCCCTGTGGCCGATGATGTTTGGTTTGGCCTGTTGTGCGATTGAAATGATCGCCACCGCGGCCAGTCGCTATGACTTGGCGCGCTTTGGTATGGAGGTGATGCGACCCAGCCCGCGCCAGAGCGATGTGTTGATCGTTTCTGGGACGGTGACCAAGAAAATGGTGCCCCAAATTGTGCGGCTTTATAACCAGATGGCTGAACCACGGTATGTTATTGCCATGGGGGCTTGTGCCTCAGGAGGTGGGCCTTTTAAGGAAGGGTATAACGTTGTGTCGGGGATTGATAAGTTTATTCCGGTGGATGTCTACATTCCTGGCTGTCCCCCTACCCCTCAGGCTTTGTTAAACGGACTGATTGCATTGCAAAAGAAAATTGAACGCCAAAGTTTGCGTGATCTTCCCTGGTATCAAAAAGGTCCATCTGAACCGATTCCTGTGCCGGTATTGGGACCCGATCTGATGGATCCACGTAAATATGCTCTAATTCGTGAGGCAACCCACCGACAGACGCCCCAAGAAAGTCAAGGAGAGATGGCTCATGAGTGAAATTATCCCCAAAATTGCTCAAATCCCGGATCTGGGCGCTCTCTTTCCGGATAAGGTTCACCTGGATACTCGTCCCGGGTATCAGGGATATATTGTTGAGCGTGAACATCTGCTTGAGGTGGTGCGATTACTGCGTGATGAATATGGCTATGATTATCTTTCTTCAGTTACTGGTGTGGACTATTTGCCTGAGGGAAAGATGGAGGTAGTTTATCATCTTTACAAAACGCTGGGTGGGCCGGCGTTAGTGCTGAAAGTGCAGACCCCTCGTGAGGATGCCCGGGTGCCCTCGTTGGTGCCCCTTTACCGCGGAGCAGAATTCCAGGAACGTGAGGCGTGGGATCTCCTGGGAATTCGCTTTGAGGGGCATCCTGACTTGCGACGGATCCTCATGTGGGAAGGGTTTGCGGGCTTCCCACTGCGTAAAGATTGGCGAGAACCCTACTTCGAGGAAGAGGCCAAACCCTATAAGAGCCGCTGGCCGGAGGGTTTTGTCTTTCGTGCCGAGGATCGCAACCCGTTTGGGGATAACGTGCAGTATCCACCCGGGTTTGACCCGGAATCCTGGACGCCAGCAGATGATGAGGCTATTTATCGTGCGCTAAAACGTGTTGAGGATCAGGATGATCTTCATGCGGAGACGCTGGTCGTCAATCTAGGGCCGCAACATCCTTCAACCCATGGCGTTTTTCGTATGGTTGTTTCGTTAGTTGAGGAAACAATTTTAGACTTAAAGCCAGTAATGGGCTATTTGCACCGCAACCACGAGAAGATCGGGGAGCGTAATACCTTCCTCCAAAACATGCCTTTTACCGATCGCCTGGATTATATCTGTTCAATGAGTAATAATTTTGGTTATGCCCTGGCGGTTGAGAAATTAACGGGTATTAAGCCACCGGAACGGGCAGAATATATTCGGGTGATGATGGCCGAACTGACCCGTTTTCTTAATCATATTTTTGCCATCGGGTTCTTACTTAACGATTTAGGCGCTTATTTCACACCGGCACTTTATGCGATTGAGGAGCGCGAGTTAATCCTAGATATTTTCGAAGCCGTTTCGGGATCGCGCATGATGTGCAACTACTTCCGCTTCGGTGGTGTAGCGAGAGATGTGTCGGATGATATTTTGGAGAAGGTACGCCGTTTGGTTAATGATCGTTTACCGCGTAAAGTGGATGAGATGGATGAATTTTTGACTAAAAACGAAATTGTGCGGGAGCGGTGTGAAGGGGTGGGCATATTAACTGCCGAGCAGGCGATCGCCAATTCGGCCTCAGGTCCGGTGTTGCGGGCTTCGGGAGTGCCGTACGACGTGCGACGGGCTGATCCTTATAGCATTTATGACCGGCTGGAGTTCGATGTAGCAGTGCGCTACCATGGGGATATTTATGATCGCTACCTGATCCGCCTCGATGAAATGCGCCAGAGTTTACGCATTTTGCAACAGGTGTTGCGGGATATCCCCGAAGGTCCTATTATGAGCGGCAAGCCCCAATACCAGGTACGCGTGCCCCCCGGCGAAGCCTACGGACGCGTGGAAGGTCCTAAGGGTGAGTTGGGTTTCTATGTGGTTTCTAACGGGAAGCCCAATCCTTGGCGCTACCATGTTCGCGCCCCTTCCTTCATCAACCTGACCAGCCTTGCAGATATGGCGCGAGGGAATAAGGTGGCTGACGTTGTTGCCATCCTCGGTTCAATTGATATCGTCCTGGGTGAAGTGGATCGTTAAACAAGAAGGGAGACGAATCACATGACAGGATGGGGTATTTTAAAAAGCCTATGGGTGACCTTCAGGCATTTGATGGTCACTTATATAGAAGATATCCGCCATGGGAAGCGCCGCTATTTTACATCAGAAGGGATAGAGATGCGCCGCAATAGTGATGTGAAAGGCATCTTCACGGTGCAGTACCCGGAAGAAAAACTGCCGGTGCCCGAAGCCTTTCGGTATTTGCCCTTCCTGGTTTACGAAGAAGGGGCAAACGGTGAACGGCAACTGCGGTGTACCTCATGCGGTATTTGTGCCAAAGTCTGTCCGCCGCAGTGTATTTGGATTGTGCGCAAAAATGATCCACAGACTGGCCGACCTATCCCTACTCCTGCAGCCTTCTATATTGACGTGGATATTTGTATGAATTGCGGCTTTTGCGCTGAATACTGTCCGTTTGACGCCATCAAGATGGATCACGATTATGAGATTGCCTCATATGATCGCTTGCGCGAGCACATTTTTGATATTGAGAGACTCGCTAAGCCTGTTTCATACTACGCATCAATCCGGCCAACCGACTATGCTCTTGAAGAAGCGGCACGGGCTCAAAAAGGCAGCGCCAAAAAAACTGAAGGCACAGCGGGGTGATGAAGGATGTATAACGAAGACACCGAAATGTTGTTTCCGCTAAGAGTACTTCCTTACTTGAAGGATTTACGCAGTCCCTTGTGGCAAGATTTGGTTGTCCGCATTGAACGCATCTCAGCCTCTTTGATTGATCAAGTTGCTTTTACCTTACTTATGGCCCGCCTTAATAACTGCATGACGTGCAGTGCCGATTCCTTTCGTGGCATGCGGGGGTGTACGCAATGTGCTCGTACAACCGTCCGCCGATATCGTGGGCCAGATCAGGAATTGGTTGATTTATATGAGCAATGCCGTCATGAAGTAAAGGCATTCTTATCTGAGCACAAAAAAGCGTGAAAAGAAGCCGGGTTTGAATTACAATTGAAGCCACGAAAGGAGTAACCATGAGCGCTGATACGTTATCTCAAGAGGCTTTATTATCGGCTCTACGTCAAGTCAAAGATCCTGAATTGGGGCGGGATATTGTTTCGCTAAATATGGTTCGTCACCTGGAAGTGGATAATGGGGTTGTGACTGTTGAGATTGTCCTCACCACACCCGCATGCCCTCTGCGTGATCAAATTCAGGACGATGTGAAGTCGGCTTTGATGGCCTTGCCAGGTGTGAAAGAGGTAAGAGTAAATTTGCAAGCCAATGTGGCCACCGATGGGCGTATCCGAGGTAGTTTGCAATTGCCGGTTAAGAACGCTGTGGCGGTAGCCTCGGGCAAAGGTGGTGTGGGTAAGACAACGGTAGCAGTTAATCTGGCGGTGGCATTGGCCAAAGAAGGAGCCACGGTGGGGCTTTTGGATGCAGATATTTATGGCCCCAATGTTCCCACGATGTTGGGTGTGGATCGCCTTCCTCCTTTCCAGGGTGAAAAGTTGCAGCCAGCCGAAGCCTTTGGTGTAAAGGTGATGTCCATTGGATTTTTAGTACCTCAAGGTAAACCCCTGATCTGGCGGGGACCGATGCTTCACTCCGCGATTCGGCAATTTCTTTCGGATGTCGCCTGGGGTGAATTGGATTATTTGATTATTGATCTCCCGCCCGGGACCGGAGATGCGCCCCTAAGCCTGGCTCAATCCATCCCTCTCACCGGTGCCGTGATTGTGACTTTACCCCAAGCCGTTTCGGTGGAAGATGCAGCACGAAGTTTGGAGATGTTCCGCGAACTCAATGTGCCGGTATTAGGCGTAATAGAAAACATGAGTTATCTAGTACTACCGGATGGAAGCCGTATGGATGTTTTCGGCCAAGGAGGAGGGGAAAAACTGGCTCAGAAAGCTGGGGTTCCGTTTTTGGGGAACATTCCTATGGATCCAATGGTACGCATTGGCGGGGATCACGGCTCACCAGTGGTCGTAGCCAAACCTGATTCGGCTCCGGCCAAAGCATTGATAGAAATTGCCCGTCGTCTAGCCGCTCAAATCAGCGTGACGGCATTGCAGGCAGAGCGACTCGCTCCAAAGATTGAGATTACAGGTTAACCTCATGGCGTTAAGCACGGATATGTTTATTGTTGGGGTCAGATTTTCCAAAGTAGGAAAGGTTTATCACTATGATGCCACCCATCTTGAAGATGCTCAAGTGGGGGATCGGGTGGTTGTTGAAACAACGCGGGGATGGCAGATTGGGGAGATAGTGCAGATTGTAGATCCACCGGGTCAACCCCCGGAAGGTGGATGGAAGCCAATTACACGTTTGGCAACGCCGCGCGATTTGCTCTTGCGCCAATTGTGGCAGGCAAAAGAACAACAGGCCGTTTATCTCTGCGCTCAAAAAGTAACTGAACTGGGTTTGAACGGAATAAAAATCATTGGGGCTGAATACAGTCTGGATGGTACTTACCTGGCGATTCTGTATAGTAGTGATACCGAAGAGAAACAAGATCTCAAAGCTTTTCGCCAGGCAGTACAAAGGCTCTTCCCAACGGTGCAAATTGAGTATCGGTTGTTGGGACCACGCGATGTTGCCAAGTATATGGGGGGGATGGGGGCATGTGGTTTGGAGACACGCTGCTGTTCCAAATTCCTCACCGAGTTTAATTCCATCTCCATCCGAATGGCGAAGGAGCAGGATATTTCCCTGACACCGGCTGAAATTACTGGAATGTGCGGACGATTGCGCTGTTGCTTAATTTATGAATACGAACAATATTGCGAGGCATGTCGTGATCTACCTAAGCGCAATAAGCGTGTGCTCACTCCAGCAGGTGAGGGTAAAGTGGTGGATTTGAACATCCTGATGGGGAAAGTTAAGGTAGAAATTCCCGAGGTCGGAGTACGTGAATTTCCCAAGGAAGAGATTACCCCTGCGAATGGGAGCACGCCGCCTTCTAATCCCCCAACGGATAAATCAAAGGGAACCCAAAGCAAACGATCAACCTGAACCCTATGGACAGCAACGATCTGGAACTTTTCGTTGATTGGGATTCACCCCAAAAGATTCTTGTAATTCTGGCACACCCGGACGACCCCGAATTCTTTTGCGGGGCGTCTATTGCCTACTGGTGTGCGCGAGGCCATGAGGTAAGGTATTGTCTTCTAACCCGCGGAGATAAAGGAGTCAATGGTCGTGTGATTCCTCCGCAGACGTTGAAAAACATGCGTGAGGAAGAGCAGCGCGCTGCTGCAGCGGTATTGGGGGTGAAACAAGTATCCTTTCTCGATTACCCGGATGGCTATTTAGTGCCGACTCTGGAGGCGCGGCGGGACGTGGTCAGGGTAATTCGTCGCGAGCGACCGGATATTATTGTGACCTGTGATCCCTTGAATTATTTTCCGGCGCCAAATCGCATCAATCATCCTGATCACCGTGTGGCTGGGCAAATTGTGATGGACGCGGTTTTCCCGGCAGCAGGGAATCCAATGTTCTTCCCTGAACTCTTAACTGAGGAAGGGTTAGAACCGCATGAGGTCAGAGAAGTATGGTTTTCGCTGACTCGCCAGCCGAATGTCCGACTAGATGTTACGCCTTATTGGGGCCACAAGATCGAAGCCTTGCGTGCTCATCGCAGCCAGATACCGGATTTTAATGAATTAGAGGTGCGTATGCGGGCACGCCTTGCGCCGGGGAGCACCCCCGAGCAACCTCGTTATGAAGAATATTTTTATCGGGTCGTGTGGTGAGGAGGTGAGATGAAATCCCTCTTTGAGGAAGCCTCTAGGCTATTTCCACATGCCCAGCAATTGCGTCGAGACCTTCATCGTCATCCGGAACTGGGGTTTGAAGAATACCGTACCGCGGGGATTGTAGCACAGGAACTGCGGACGTTAGGGTTGGAAGTTAGCACAGGCCTTGGCAAAACCGGCGTGGTCGGTTTGCTAGAAGGTGCCCATGAGGGCCCCACCTTGCTACTGCGCTTTGACATGGATGCGCTGCCGATCCAAGAAGAAACGGGTGCCGAATACGCTTCAACTCGGCCGGGAGTTATGCATGCATGTGGCCATGATGGACATGTGGCGATTGGTCTAACCGTGGCCAGATTACTGGCTCATCATCGAGATGAAATTTATGGGAAGGTGAAATTTGTCTTTCAACCCGCTGAAGAAGGTTTGGGCGGTGCTCAAGCCATGCTTGAAGATGGAGTGCTTGAAAGCCCGCACCCAGACTTCTCCTTAGCGCTTCATCTTTGGAATGAGAAACCGGTGGGTTGGATAGCGGCTACCCCAGGTCCGTTTATGGCGGGTTCAGATGTGGTTGAAGTAAACCTACGGGGACGCGGAGGTCATGGGGCATTGCCACATCAGACGCATGATCCAATTGTTACGGCGGCGCAGTTGATCTTGGCGCTACAGACCATTGTTTCACGGAATGTGCCTCCATCGGATGTCGCGGTTCTTAGCATCACTCAGGTGCACGGTGGCGATGCGCATAATGTGATCCCGGAAAATGTGCTTCTCCGGGGTACACTGCGCACTTTTTCAAAATCTATTCGCGAATTGGTGCTAAATCGAATTACCCAACTTACAGATCATCTTGTGCATGCCATGGAATGCGAAGGGGAGATAAAAATCACCGATCTTACGCCGCCTGTGGTTAATGATGAGAGAATGACAGCTCTAGTTGCTCAAACTGCCTGTGAGGTATTACCTGAAGTTATCGTAGATACGTCATATCGAACCATGGTTTCTGAAGACATGGCTTTGTTGATGGAACGAGTGCCTGGATGTTACTTCATGGTGGGGAGTTCTAACCCTGAGCGTGGATTGATCTATGGACATCATCACCCCAAGTTCGATTTTGATGAACAAGCCTTGATCTATGGGGCAGCCTTGATGAGTGCAGTGGCGCTGAAAAGGCTGGGATCGAAATGAAAAGCAAAGACTTAAATAAACTTCGCCAATTGCCTTCATTTGACCTTTCGCCCAAACGGGTGATCTCTCTTGTGCCGTCAATGACCGAATCTATCTTACGTTTGGGGCTAGGCGATTCCTTGGTGGGGATTACGGATTACTGTATCTATCCGGAAGGGGTCGTAAATACCTACCCCCGCTTAGGGGGGCCTAAAAGCATTCGTGTGGGCGACGTATTGGCTCTGCAGCCCGACTTGATTATTGCTGATCAGGAAGAGAACTCACCTGAGGATATTGAAGCACTAGTGGAGGCCGGGTGCCGGGTTTGGGTTACGTTCTCGAAGACGGTGCGCGAAGCCCTGGCCAACTTGTGGGCCCTGGTGCAACTTTTTGCGCGAGATCGCGCTTTTCAAACCTTGCGGTTTTTGGAAAAGAGCGTAGAGGTTGCCGAACTGGCGGCAAGCGAGCGTCGGGGGATACGATATTTTTGTCCTGTTTGGGAAGAAGAACATCCGCGTTATGGCCGCTGGTGGATGACCTTTAATCGCGATACCTATAGCAGTGATCTCCTCCACCTTGTTGGGGGTGATAATGTCTTCGCAGATCGTGAACGCCGCCATCCCTTAGAGTCCGAGTTGGGTGAGACTCTCGGAGAACCAGCGGGTGATCGGGATACTCGTTATCCTCGTGTCAGCCTGGAAGAGGTCTTGCGGGCTGACCCTGAGGTCATCATCGTTCCGAGTGAGCCATACCCCTATCGATCAGAAGACCGCGAGCGCTTGGCGGAGATTTTCGCCGAAACGTCCGCCGCTCAGTTTGGACGGATCTATTATGTAGATGGCTCTTTGATTACCTGGCCGGGGGTGCGGCTGGGGGAAGCGCTGGCTCAATTGCCCTCTCTGTTCGAATTTTCAGAGTCAACCGAAGAATAACGTTTGCGGCCCTAAGTCCGTTAGGTTTTGATAAAAAAGGATAAGGGGGTAAAAATGACCCTTTCGGGTAATAGCCGTTAGGAAGGGTTGGCGCTATGATCGTAGGCAACATCACAACATCTCAACCTGGAGGCGATCATGAGCATTCTCCCTTCCACCCAACCGATCACCACAATTGGCATTCATGCCTATCCGGATGCCCAAGCTGTTGTTGAAGATGTTTATGCGGAGGTTGTGCGACGCAACCCAGGGGAGGTTGAGTTCCACCAGGCCGTGCATGAGGTTTTGAGTTCATTGGTTCTAGCCTTGGAGCGTTACCCGGACTTACGCCACGAGCGAATTTTGGAGCGGTTATGCGAACCCGAACGCCAAATAATCTTTCGGGTAACCTGGGAAGATGATCGCGGTCAGGTGCATGTGAATCGTGGTTTCCGGGTTGAATTTAACAGCGCTTTGGGCCCTTACAAAGGAGGGCTTCGTTTCCACCCTTCGGTTTATTTGGGGATTATCAAGTTTCTCGGTTTTGAGCAGATTTTCAAGAACGCCTTGACCGGCTTGGGCATGGGAGGGGCTAAAGGGGGGAGTGACTTTGATCCTAAGGGAAAGTCTGATCGTGAGGTCATGCGGTTCTGTCAATCGTTTATGACCGAGTTATATCGCCATATCGGGGAACATACAGATGTCCCTGCGGGTGATATTGGGGTGGGAACGCGCGAAATTGGTTACCTGTTTGGGCAGTATAAACGCCTGACCAATCGGTATGAAGCCGGTGTGTTAACGGGGAAAGGTGTGGATTGGGGTGGTTCGTTGGTCCGCACAGAGGCAACTGGCTATGGTTTGGTCTATTTTGTTGAGGAAATGCTTAAGATGCGGGGAGAGTCCCTGGAAGGGAAAACATGTGTGGTCTCGGGTGCGGGCAACGTGGCGATTTACACAATTGAGAAGGTTCATCAATTAGGTGGAAAGGTGGTGGCTTGTTCGGACTCAGATGGTGTGGTCTTTGATGAACAGGGTATTGATGTTCCTTTACTCAAGCAGTTGAAAGAAGTGGAGCGTCGGCGTCTCAAGGATTACACGCAGTACCGACCGCAAGCGAAATACACCCCGAAGGGGAATATTTGGAAGATCCCCTGTGATGTGGCTTTTCCGTGTGCTACCCAGAACGAAATCTCGGGCGAAGACGCGGCTACCTTGGTGCGCAATGGATGCCGTGTTGTTGCCGAAGGGGCCAATATGCCCACGACCCCTGAAGGGGTGAGAATATTTTTAGAGGCCAGCGTTCTTTATGCGCCGGGAAAGGCAGCAAATGCAGGCGGCGTGGCGACTTCAGGGTTGGAAATGTCTCAAAATGCCAGCCGTGAACAATGGGATTTTGAGACCGTGGATCAGAAACTGCGCAAGATCATGCAGAATATCCACCATCAAGTCTATACCACCGCCGAAGCCTTTGGCGTTCCGGGAAACTATGTGCATGGCGCAAATATTGCTGGGTTCCTGCGCGTGGCGCGAGCGATGTTAGCAATGGGTCTGGCAGGATAACAGACATCTTTTTCTCCTGGGGTGTTGGTTCTATGCGCGGGGTGCCTGGATGTAGGCACCCTGACGCGTTTTGGGTCTTTACGCCCACGCAATCCTGCATATAATATCCCCCTAATCATTGCCTTTCTTGTCCGAACAGGTGTCCGGTGGCTTTATGTCAAGTGCGGAGAGCGAACTCACGCGCATTCTCAATGTTCTAAACCAGTCTTCTACCCTGGTAAATCACCTGGGATTGAGCGATTCCATCACCCTTGAGGGTTTGCTCAACTTGGTGGTTAACAGCGTTGTTGGTATCGTGCCGGGTAGTTGCGCCGTGCTTTACCTATATGATGCTAGCCGAGAGAGTTTTGTCCTTGAATCACGAGCGGCAGCGGGCGAACGTCTTGTGCGTCCCGGTCTTGAGCCTGCTCCCCCGCGTCCTCAGGGCTTGGGTTGGCGGGCGATTAACCGGCAGCGTCGGGTACTGCTGGAAGAAGAACCTGATTTGGACCTTCCTTTGCAGCGCCAGCGTGAGGGTGCGATCACAGGAGCGGCATTTCCACTGATTGTGGCCCGTCGGGTGGTGGGGGTTTTGTATGTTTACCTCTATGAGCCACGTGCGTTCACACCGATCGAGATTTTCGCCTTGGAGAATTTTGCCAATCAAGCGGCGATGGCGGTTTATCATGCCCGACAAGCCGAGCGAGCACGAGAAGCCATCTGGCGGCGGGATGAGGAATTGATACGATTGCGGCGAGCGGGGTTGTTGATCTCCTCTCGCCCTCGATTGGAAGATACCCTGGAAACTATTCTTAGGATGGCACTAGAGGTGACCAATGCTGAATACGGTAGTTTTCGCCTGGTGGATGCAAGTGGAAAGTATTTATTGCCCAGCGTTGTGATTGGTAAATCTATCCATAGTCAAGAAGCCGAGAAGTTACCGATAGATGCAGGAAGCGTTACCGGGTGGGTAGCCTTGCATCGTCAGCCTCTATGCATCCCCGATGTGACCGAAGATCCTTGGGCTAAAATGTACTCTCCGTTAGACCCGGGGCTTGAGATCCGTGCTGAATTGGCCGTGCCCTTAATTGGCGCTAGTGGAAGGGTTGAGGGTGTGTTGAATTTAGAAAGCCCCAATCCCGGCACATTTTCAGAAGAGGACAGCCGTCTCGTACAGGCTTTGGCAAACCAGGCAGTGATTGCCATCCAAGAAGTTAAGTTGCTGGATGCGTTGCAAGAATTGACCGAGAAATTACTAACCGAATCTTGTTCTAAGGTCTTACACTACTTAGTTAGTGTGGCTTGTCATCTTTTGAATGCAGCCACGGCAGCTATCTGGCTTTTAGAGGGTGAAAGTTTACGTCTGGCGGCATCCTTGGAAGGTCATCAGCACGTTGAACGCTTACCACTCAACAGTTCTTTGATTGGACGAGCGGTCCTTCATCGTGAGGTGGTTATATCCACCAATTTACCGGAAGAGGCATGGTTCTTTCGTCCAGAATTAGCCCGTCAACAGGGATGGCAACGGGCTCTGGTAGTGCCGCTGATCGAGCACCATCAAAGCGCCAAAGCAATAGGGGCATTTGCGGTGTATAGTACTCAACAAGATCCGGGGCATTTCATTGAGTCAGATTGGGATAAAAAGGTGCTTACCATCTTAGCGCGATATGCTGTGCTGGCGGTAGAAAGCGCGGAGCGCCAGGAGGCCATTCGGGCGGCACATGAGCGTCAGATGCTAAGTGAAACGTTTGCAGCTTTAGGCGATGTTGCTGCCAATCTGCTTCATCAGATGAACAACAAAATCGGGATCATCCCGGTCAAAATTGAAAGCATACAGGAAAAGAGCCGTTCAGTATTAGAAAAAGACGCCTATCTTGCGCGCAACTTGGAGGAAATCAAGGAAACCACGCGCAATGCCCTAAATGCTTTACGCGAGAGCCTGATCCTTTTACATCCGATCCAACCTGGCCCTGTTTCAATCCTGGCTTGCGTGCAAGGAGCATTGCGCTCGTTGTCTTTGCCCTCAGGGATCGAAGTGTCTCTGATAAACTTGGAGAAGTTGCCCTGGGTAGTTGCCAGTGAGCCCAATCTGCGTTTGGTATTTCAGAATCTCATCGAAAATGCGTGTGAGGTCTTGGGAGGAAAGGGCAAAATTGAGATTTCTGGTCATCTTGAAGGCCAATGGGTCGAAGTCAGGGTTACCGACAATGGCCCTGGTATTCCTCCTGAAATTCAGGATCGTATTTTTGAACTGCACTTCTCCAACCACAAGCCAAGTCATATCGGCTTTGGACTTTGGTGGGTCAAAACGCTGATGACGCGTTTAGGGGGTTCGGTTAAGGTGAGAAGCCATCCTATGCAGGGTACGAATTTTTACTTACGACTTCCGGTAGCCTCTGAGAGCAAGGAGGATAGTAGTGAGGCGTAGCCGTTTGGGACGGGCGCTTATTGTTGAAGATGATTTAGCCTGGCGTTCTGCGATTGGTGAGGTGTTGACTGAGGAGGGGTTGGATGTAGACTTTGCTGAGACCGTGACTGTGGCGCAGGCATTAATGCGGCGTCATGCCTATCGCCTGGCTATCGTTGATCTCTCGCTGAGTGAGTCGCAACCTGATCAGCAGGGGTTATTGGTTTTGCAGGCAATCCGTCAGCAGGCTCCGCTCTGTCCAGCAATTTTGCTTACCGGGTATGCAACGGTAGAAATTGCCGTGATGGCCTTACGTGAGTACGGTGCGCTAACGTGCTTACGTAAAGAAACCTTTGGTCGGACGCATTTTCGTAGTTTGATCCGCGAGATCTTAGCAACTGCTCCAGTGGTGGTTGGGGAAGAAAAGGATTTTCCTGAGCCCTCTCTAATTGAAGGGGGTAGAGAAAAAAGAGAAGAGAATCGACAAAGTGCCTTAGTGGTGGACGATGATGCGGGATGGCGTAACCTCCTTGGCGAGTTATTGGGAGGAGTGGGCTTTCGGGTTCAAACTTGCGTTGGTTTGGGAGAGGCCCTAAATCGTTTGCGTCGTGCCTACTTTGATTTGGCTGTGGTTGATCTCTCTCTTATAGAGTCGATAAACACAAACCGGGAAAACGTTCAAGCGGGGACTGGTGAGGAGTTAGGTGGAGTGCGGTTATTAGATCATACCTATGCACGAGGAATTCCCACCATTGTGGTCAGCGGTCTTTCATCACCGCGATTGATTGAGGCATTGTATCAGGGGGGTAAGATAGTCGCGTATATCGAGAAACGGACCTTTGAACGAAGAGTTTTTCTGGAAATCGTTGGGGAAATTCAAGCTCAGCAAGGGAAAGAAACACCGTTGGGTTTACTCTCAGATCGAGAACGGCAGGTGTTAAGTTTGGTGGCCGAAGGGCATTCAAATCCCCAAATTGCACAGGAACTGTTCATTTCCCTTAATACAGTTAAGCGTCATTTGAAGTCCATTTTTGCTAAGTTAGGGGTACGCAATCGTGCCGAGGCAGTTGCGTTGGTTTTAAGACTCCGGGAACGAGATCGCACTTATGGGGCCTAAAAACCTTGGCAACGACCAAGGAATACAGTAGTAATCTATAGTGAACTTTTATCATTACGACTTGGGCAGGTAACAGTTGGTATGAAGGCCAAGGGTGAAAATCCTTGCCGAACGTGTGGCGCTTGTTGTGCTTATTTTCGGGTTTCATTCTATTGGGGAGAAACCGATAAAGCACCTGGGGGCTATGTGCCATCTGAACTCACGGCTCCCCTTCCCCCTTTTTATCACCTTATGCGTGGTACAGACCGTAATCCACCGCGGTGCATTGCCTTGGAGGGTGAAGTCGGACATTCGGTGCGTTGCCGTATTTATGAGCGGCGGCCTTCACCCTGTCGTGATTTTGGTGTCCAATGGAGAAATGGGCGGGTGGAGATAACCCCCGAGATGCTCGAGCGATGCAATTGGGCACGAATGGCCTGGGGGTTGCCACCCTTGAGCGTAGAAACCCAGCGGACGCGCACCAGCCTTTCTTCTAAGGTGGCAGAAGGGACTACACGGCGCAGGAAACCAATTCGGCATTTTCCTTCTTCAGCAAGAAATCAACCGGCAGTTTAACGTTTGCCGGTTGATGAATATCTCTCTAATGGGTTGGAGGGGTTTCTTTTAGCCTAGTTCCGCAATAGGGACAAACCAGCCAATCAGATTGGATTAGGCGTTTGCATTGTGGGCAGAGCAAAGCGTTTGGCGGTTGAGGCGTCGAGGGTGTATTGGGGGAGACGTAGCGCATTAACCAGACAATCCCCGCAATCAACAGGACCAGGAGTAGAAGTGGGGCGAAGAGCATCAGCAACGGCCAAAGCCAAACGACTGCGGGAGGGTAAACCCAGTGATGCATACCCCAGAGATGCATGGGCATTCTATAAACGCCATAGGTCCACTGACGGGCAAAAAAGAGCACCAGGCTGACCAGAAGTGCGAGGATTAGTAATCCTCCAATAATGAGTAGGACGGTTGTCCAGGGAGATTTCTTGTTCATTCTCACCTCCACGATACAAATCTAAACGTAGTTTGGTAACAACACGTTTCAAATCTTAAGCCAATCTTATGAAGATTTCATCAATGGGTTATGAAGAAGATTTGAAGATGGGAATAAGGCTACTTAACTTGGGATTCGCTATTCGACTTGGATGTACGCAGAGGGAGAATGACCTCAAAACGGCTTCCTTGGCCTGGGGAGCTTTCTATTTCGATTCGCCCCCCATGAGCATGAATGAGGTCCCGGGCAATGGTTAGGCCAAGTCCCATGCCTTGGGGGAAGCGTCGGGCTGTGCTACCACGTTGAAACGGCTCAAAAATGAGAGATTGCTCATCCGGGGAGATACCGGGTCCGCTATCAGCTACAATGAAGTGGAATTCAGACTCATCAGCAAAGACTTGAACAACAATTTTACCGCCACTCGGTGTGTAGCGAATGGCATTGTGGATAATATTGCCCAGTGCTTGGGCGAGGCGATCTGGGTCAACATTTAGAGCAGGCAGTACACCGGCAATTTCCACATACCACTGCTGATGTTTCTCGCGAGCGGCCTGCGCCCAAGGGGCAAGGAATCCAGCAATCCACTCGGATGTGTTAATCGTTTGGGTGTGGAGTTCAAAGGTGCCAAAGGCTTGATCATGGAGATGAGCCAGTTCATCGGTCAACCTTCGGAGACGGTTCAATTCTTGATCCATCCCCTGAAGCAGATCATCGCGCAACGCAGCATCGTTTGTGGCTCCTGAACGAAGGGCTTGGACAGCGGAAATGAGAGCACTTAGTGGAGTTCCTAGTTCATGAACCAGATTGGCCAGGAGACGCTTTCGACTGGTCTCTAGGGTCTGCAGTCGCTCGAGAAAGGCGTTGAACGCCCTTGCTAAAAGTCTCAATTCTTGCGGTCCGTCCTCAGGAATGGATTGAGGGGGAGTCATACCTAAAGCCAGGGAATAAGCGGCATGGCTCAACCGTTTAATGGGGCGTTCAAGATCTTGAGTAAATCCCAAGGCAAGGAAAATACCTAGAATGAGGCCTGCGCCACCGGTGAGCAAAAGAATCCACACCAAAGCCGTTGTGCGGCGCGTAAATTCGGCAAAGGGCGTACTGAGAAAAATGTATCCTTGTAGGTTGTTTAAGGAATCCCGAACAGGAGTAAGAAGTCCTTCATCGTTTCCAACTTGTGCCAAAACAATATTGCCTTGTGAAAATGCATTGTTCGTGCTGGGAAATTCAAAACGGGTGCCGATAAGCAACGTATCGCCCGAATTCGATGATGCAATAAGTTCGCCTTGGGGATCGAAAAGAAGCAGGCGGGTGGGAATAATCTCTGCCATGCGTATCAGGACATCCTGAGCGAGGCGGCGATTTTGCCACACATCAGGGCGATTTGCAAGCAACTCAGAGGCAAGAAGCGCCTGGCGAGAATAATCGTTAAGCAGATTGTTTAGAATGATCTGGGAACGCAGTAGGGATGAACTGGCAAATATCACCACTGGTAATATGATGACCAGAGGAGCAATGCTTAAAAGTAACAGGCGAATGCGTAGACGGTTCATGTTTTGTTTTCCAGAGGGACATAACGATAGCCAACTCCACGAACGGTCAATATTCGCTCGGGATGATTAGGATCGGATTCAATTTTTTCGCGTAGCCATCGAATATGAACATAGACCACTTGCGGTTGCCCTTCGAACTCCGATCCCCAGACCTGAGTCAATAGATCCTCTGTGGAAACGACCTGGGGGGAGTGACTAGCCAGGAGATATAGTATGTCAAATTCGCGCGGAGAAAGTGAAAGGGGAATACCTCGTAGTGTGGCCTGCCGGGTTTGAGGGTCGAGTATGAGGTCCCCGAGTGTAATCGGCTTTACTGAGATAGGTTGAGGTGGACTCTCGGTGCGGCGTAGGACGGCTTTAATATGGGCGACAAGGACATCAATATCGAAGGGCTTGGTTACATAATCATCGGCGCCTAATTCTAACCCCAGGATCTCATCCAATTCGCGCCGGCGGGCGGTTAAGAGAATAACTGGTAACGATGGCCACTCTCGACGTAATATGCGCAGCGCTTCCAGACCATCCATTTCGGGTAAAGTGAGATCCAACAGGACTAGATCGGGTTGATTGATCTTAAGCCAAGCTAAGGCATCTTCCGCTGTGGCAACTGCATGCACCTTATAGCCGACACGTTCCAGGTTAAAACCCAGGGAGCGGCGGAGCAGGACATCATCATCCACAAGTAAAAGCGTTCGAGACACGGATGATGCTCCCCTTAGGATTGCTCAGGAAAGTTTGAGAGCAGGTGTTTCGCTAAAGCGACGGCCCGACTGGCATCTGGAGCGTAACCATCGGCACCGATTTGACGTGCAAACCCCTCGGTCACCGGGGCACCTCCAACCATCACACGCACCCTATTACGCATCTGCTCGCGCTCTAGAACTTCGAGGGTGAGTTTCATATTAGGCATGGTGGTGGTTAGAAGAGCCGACATACCGAGTATGTGAGGTTGATGTTCTTCAATGGCAGCTAGAAATTTTTCGGGCGAGACATCAGTGCCCAAATCAATCACCTCAAAGCCAGCCCCTTCCAGCATCATACCGACCAGATTTTTGCCAATATCGTGCAGATCGCCCTTTACTGTTCCCAAAACAACTTTACCCAGTGGCTGAATGCCTTGCGCCACTAAGAGGGGCCGCAGGCGGTTAAGACCGGCTTGCATGGCCCGGGCGGCAACCAACATCTCGGGGACGAAAAATTCGCCCTCTTCAAATAAACGTCCAACTTCACGCATGGCGGCGATAAGACCCTGATTTAATGTCGCTTCGGCGGTCAGTCCTTGTTCCAGGGCTCGCTCAATTCCTTCAAGGGTGCCCCTTGTATTACCATCTACTACGGCTTGAAATATTGTGGCAATGATTGAATCGGGCATGATTCCCTCTCAAGTATGTGACTAATTCAATTATAACTACTTGGACTGAGGAGAAACTATAATTGATTGAAGAAGCGTTGAGGGTATTCGACCGCTATGCCAAACGTCATTATTTATCCTGATGGTAAAACAGCATCTCTTAAACCAAGGGAGAATCTACTTGAGGGACTGCGAAGCGCAAACATTGATTTGTTTGCCCCGTGTGGTGGAAAGGGGTGGTGTGGAAAATGTGCTGTCATCGTAGAAGCAGCAGACCCAGAAGCACTTTCTGCTCCCACACCGGAGGAAATAGCGTTTTTTAGACAAAGAGGAAACACCCATAACTGGCGCCTGGCTTGTCAGGTTGAGGTTCGAGGGAATGCCGTTATCCGTATTCCTGTCGAGAGCAGGCAACGCCGCTGGATTAAGGAAAAAACACTATTCATTAATGAATTCCAGACCGAGCCGGTTATACGACTGTGCCAGGTGGTTCTTCCGGTTCGAGGTATGCATAATCCTAAGGGATGGTTGGACCAGGTGGTTGAAACGGTGGAGACTGTAGCTGGAATTCATCCCTTAGCCTGGTCACAAGAGGTCAAAGAGACTTTATTGCTTAGCAATGGCTCGGAATGGGCCAGAGCTACCTTTACGCTGCGTGATGAACAAGAAGTGGCTCATGTTCAGCCAGGCTTTTGTGACCATAGTTATGGCGTTGCGATAGATATTGGGACAACCACATTGGCAGTATATCTATGCGACTTAATCGAAGGGCGTATTTTGACATCAGGCTCTGCTCTTAATCCTCAGATTACCTACGGGGCAGATATTATCTCGCGGATCGCCTATGCTCAGACCGATTTAGAACGCTGTAAGCATTTACAAAAGATTCTAGTTGAAGCGCTTAATTCATTGATCGGGGGGTTAGCCCATCAAACGAATATCCGGACAGAGGATATTATCGAGGTCGTTCTGGTTGGAAACAGTGTGATGCATCATCTTGTGTTAGGATTAGATCCTTCTGGGCTGGGAAGGACACCTTTTAATCCTGTGGTGCAGACAGCATTGGACTTACCGGCGGTTGAAGTCGGCTTAAAATTAGCGCCTACAGCGCGATTACATGTTCTTCCTTTGAAAACGGGCTACGTCGGTGCTGATGCTGTGGCAGCAGTTTTGGGAAGCGGATTGGAGACAATCGAAGGAAATGCCTTGTTAATGGATATGGGGACAAACGGTGAAATTATCCTGAAGCATGGGAAGCGTCTGTTCTGTACTTCTGTGCCATTGGGGCCGGTTTTTGAAGGGGCTCAGATTACCCATGGGATGAGGGCTGGCATCGGGGCGGTTGAGCACGTGCGTTATGATCCACGTCGAGGAAATTTTCAAGTCACATGGATTGGACAGGATAACGGTTCAAAAGGGCATGGGGCGGTCAAGGCAAAGGGCTTTTGTGGTTCTGCAGTTATCGAGATCGTTGCCGAGGCGCTTGCAGCGGGCTTAATCCGTCCCGATGGACGGATTGTAAACAGTGAAGCGCCCTGCGTGACCCAGGCCGATTCTGGCGAACGGGCAATAGAAATTGTGTCTGCTTCTGATACTTATAATGGTTTGCCTCTTCTCTTTACTCAGAAGGATGTTCGTGCGGTGCAATTGGCGAAAGGGGCTTTAAGTGTGGGGATTAGACTTTTGATGGAATATGCCGGTTTGGAAAAGCGTGATCTTGCCAGGATATTCCTTGGGGGCATTTTTGGGACGATGATCAGTCCACTTCATGCGTTAGCATTGGGGATGCTCCCACCTGTTGATCCTCAGCGGATTCGAGCCGTGGGGAACGTCGCCGGGGCAGGCGCATGCATGGCATTGCTAAATCGGTCTCTGCGCAAGCGTGCAGTTACGTTAGTCGAACAAATGGAATATGTGTCATTGCCCCAAGACCAGGAATTTCAAGATTATTTTATTGAAGCCCTACAATTCTCAACATCTGAGAAGGCACGTTATATCCTGGGCTGGGATTGAAAGGCGTGCAACCAATTCAGAGCCTTTCGCACCGCATCTTCGATGAGATCGAATCTTTGAGTTACTATCCATTCACGACGCAATAATTCACTTCCCATTCCAATAGCAACTGCGCCGGCTTCCAGCCAGGCATGGATCGCCTTCTCTTCCAGCGGGATTCCTCCGGTGGGAAGGATCTTAACCCAGGGCATGGGACCACGCAGGCTGCGAAGATAAGCCGGTCCACCCAATGCAGCAGCGGGAAAGAGTTTGATAATTTCCACTCCGTAGGAAAGTGCATTCACGATTTCTGTGGGTGAAGCCGCGCCGGGGATATAGGCAACACCATGACGATGGCAAAGGGAAGCAAGGGATGGATCAAAGATGGGGCTGATAATAAAATCCGCCCCTTGAGCAATGTAGAAGGTAGCCGTAGGTGCATCTAAAATGCTTCCAACCCCGAGCACACAGTCTTTATTAAACTCCTGGCGCAGCGCAGCGAACACAACCGCCGCTTGTTCACCCCGATGAGTAAATTCAATTACTTTAGCGCCGGCCTGTAAACAGCATTTCGTTATGTCAAAGGCTACAGAAATCTGCGGTGTATAAAAGAGAGGAACTAACCGGGTTACCAGAATGGTGTTGTAGACTACAAGACGGTCCATGAATACCTCGGTTACTTTTCCACCCACGCCAGGAACCGAGCCGGGTTTTCGACCAGAAAGCGCTGGACAATGGCCTTATCAATCCCTTCCTCAATTAGACGGGACACAAACCGCCATAAGATAAACGTTAGGCCGGGTCCTTTTCCGAAACCAAAACTGGGCCAGTAACTCTTACGTGCCAGATCGGCTGAGAGCATGATCTGATCGGCATGACCATTAGCAATCAGCATCTTGATCACATCTATCCGTAGGTTATCAGATGCATATTTTTCTTTACCAATCTGGTCAAAACCTAAATAAACCCCAGTGCGGGCGATGGCGAGTAGATAGTCCGACTCTAATTTGCGATCGAGGTGACCAATGAGAATACAATGCGGAGGAACACCTTCTGCGGTCAGGTGCTGAATTTGCTCTAAAGCCATGGTGCCGGCTTCGGTGTGGGTGGAGATAGGGGCTCCAGTGGCACGGTGCGCTAAAGCCGCAGCCGTTAGAACAACGGCTTCGGTTGAGGTTATCTCATTTAGGCTGCTGGAAGCTTTAATCACCCCAGCGCGCACGTCGGTGTTATCTATACCTCGTATTAGGTCGCGGATCATTCCTTCGGCTAGAGTTTCGGGTGATTTATCTGCCACCCATGGAGCGCTGAACTTAGCCTTGTTGTACCCGGTGGTAGCGATGATGTGGACACCAGTGGTTTCAGAGATCCGCCGTAATACCAATGGGTCCCGTCCCAACTCAGGCGTGGTCATCTCAACAATGGCACTACCGCCGGCCTTTTTGAACCAAGTAACTTCGCGGATTGCAACACCGGGATCGTCCAGGCGTAAATCGGGGTCTTGAGTTGCATAAGGTTCCGGTGGCAGAAAATAAAGGTGTTCGTGCATATAAGTGATACCCAATTCACGGGGATCTACATCACCACGTACGGTACGGATCCAAGCCATTAGTCTTACCTGCCTTTCTTTTAATTTGAGATGGGATAGTGTCCGAATTCCCGTGCGGCTTTGAAAAGGGTCACTACGTTTTGAGGGGGGATATCGGGCTGAAGATGATTACTGGGAGCCAGGATATATCCTCCCCCTCTTGCCAAAAGATGCAGTCGCGTCTTGACCTCTTCAATTACGTGTTCGGGTGAACCCTGTAAGGCATTCTTAATATCAATACCGCCCCAAAAAGTCAACCTATCCCCATATTGCGC